>NZ_JACBXB010000594.1 GCF_013870575.1 Pseudonocardia pini | reverse complement strand
GGCGCAGCCCGGTGCGGGCGGCGAGCGCACGCAGCTCGGGGCCGAAGACGACCTCGTCCGGCGTGCGGTCGACGTGCACCAGCACGGCGTCGGCCAGGTCGGCCGGGTCGGCGCTGCGGAGCATCCCCATGACGGGGGTGATCCCGCTGCCCGCGGTGACGAACAGCGGCTTACCTGCCGGCGCGGTGAAGTCGCCGGTGGCGGGCGCGATCCCGAGGACCGTGCCCACCGGTGTGCCGTGCGCGAGCCGCCCCGAGACCAGCCCGCCGGGCACGGCCGTGACCGTGACCTGCAGCAGCTGCTCGCCGGGACGGGAGGTGAGCGAGTAGGTCCGCCAGTGCCACACGCCGTCGATCCGCAGGCCGAGCCCCACGTACTGGCCCGGGATGTGCGCCGCGAACGGCGCCCCCGGACGCAGGTACAGGGTGGTCGTGTCCGCGGTCTCGGGCACCACACGCACCACTCGGGCCTGCGGCTGACGCCGGGACCAGAGGGGGTTGAGGGTGCCGAGGACGTCGTCCGGCAGCAGGGGGGTGGTGAACGCCCGGGCCAGGGCGCGGACGTGCTTCCCGACGCCCAAGAATCCGGTTGCCACGCTCATGACGTTCACGCTATGGAGTCGAGGCACTCCGCAGCCACCACGTCGACCACGCCCTGGCCGGGCTTTCTGTTGCCGAACCAACAAGGCGGTGACCGGTGCGTGACGGAGGCGACGCGCGGGAACCCTGGGTACCCCGCGGGACGTTCAGGGGGTTCGGACGGAGCTGACCAGCGACCACCGGATCGAGCCCCAGACAGCCCGGTGCGACGCGCCTCGAGCCGGCGAGGACCGTGATTCCGGCGCCGTTCGCGGTCAGGGGCGGCCCACGACAGCGGTCGTGGTGACCCGATCTCGCACGGGCCAGACGCAGCAGCCTCAGCGGTCAGGCGCTCCGCGGTGGGCACGCGCTCCGCGGTGGGCACGCGCTCCGCGGTGGCCATGATCAGCGGTGTGGCAGCGGCACCCGCGCTCACCGCGGCGCGGCGCACCTAAGCGGCGATCACGAACGGTGGCACCACCGGGCCAAGCGCTCCGCAGTTGCCAGGCGGACCGCGGGAGCAAGCGAATCACGCGTGCCATGATCACCGGTGCGGCAGCGCCACCCGCGCTCACCGCGGCGCGGCGCGCCCGAACGGTGATCATGAACGACGGCACCACCGACCAGGCGCATCTCCAGGGCAATGATCACCAGTGCGGCAGCGCCACCCGCGCTCACCGCGGCGGGGCGCACCCGAGCGGTGATCATGAACGGCGCGGCAACGACCTGGCCGCCCCCGGTGCGGCACTCGCTGCGCCCACAGCCGGTGGCTGCCACGCTGACCAGCGAGATGCCGGCCCCTCCCAGTCATGATCGCCGCTTCGGCACCGCCCGCCGCGCCCACCGCGGCTCGACGCTCCCGGACAGCGATCATGGCCGAACCTGCGACCCACCCGGCCACAGACGACGCGGCCACCGCGAACCCCTTGTGCGCCCAGTGACACACCGAGGGCACCCACCATGGCACGCACCGAGAACACAGGACCCACCCCCGAAGCCATGATCACCGATGAGGCACCACCGACCGCACCCACCGCGGCACGATGCACCCAAACAGTGATCACGAATGACGGCGGCACCGGCCGACCCGCCCCGGTGCGGCACTCGCTGCGCCCACAGCCGATGGCTGCCACGCGGACCGACGAAATGCCGGCCGCTCGGCCCTCCCAGTCATGATCGCCGCTTCGGCACCATCCGCCGCGCTCACCGCGGCACAGCGCGCCGAGACGCTGATCATGAGCTGAGCCAGCGCGAAACCGATCACGATCGGTGCAGCGGCACGAACCCGGGGCGCTACCGCTGCAGCGGCACCGCACCCGTGTCCCTACCGCCTCGGACCGCGGTCACGACCCGGCGCAACGGCCCGCACCGTGATCACGACCGGGCGCAACGGCCCCCGCCGCCGTCGCCATCGCGCGACAGCGGGGCGGGCGGACAGCGCACCGGGGCTGTGATCGGCGTTCCGGCAGCGCGCACCGCGCCTCGCGCGGCTCAGTGTGCCCGGTCGGCGATCATGTCGTGGATGGACCGGTTCGGCGGCGTACCGGGAGTCACGCTCTTCGAGGACCTGCGCCCCGGCAGGACCGCGAGCGGACGCTCGCGCGGGTGCGTCGCATCGGGAGCCCGTGCGACCTCGGGCCGGGCGCCCCGCGGTCGGGCGGGCAGCTCACACGCGGATGGCGAGGGCGGAGCGCACGAGGTCGTCGTTGCCGGTGGCGAGCCAGCCGTCCGGGCGGACCAGGACGTCCTCGAAACCGATCCGGGTGTCGACGCCCATCCGCAGCGCGTACTCCAGCACCGGCCAGGCGCCGTCCTCCTCGCCGTGCAGCAGGACGGGGACCGGGAGCTGCCCCAGTGCGCGCACGATCCGGATGGCCTCGGCGACCGCGGTCTCCGGGTCCGACACGACGGTGGACTCCGCGAGCACCCGGACCGTCATCGGCGGGACGCCGCTCTGCCGCAGGGTGACCGCGTCCCCGCTGGTCCAGACCCCGAGCTCCACGCCGATCCCGACCTGGGCAGCCGCCTTGCAGACGTCCACCCAGCCCTTCTCGTGCACGTTGACCGAGCAGACGTCCGGCTTGCCGTGGCCCAGCCTGCCCCAGCCGTAGACCGCCTCGATCCGCTTCATCGGGTCGGGTTGGATCCACCGCCCGGTGGTCACCCCGATCTCGACGCCGGGGGCCTCCTGGCGGATCAGCGCGACCGCGTCCCCCACGTGGACCGGCTCGATCGTCTCGTGTCCCAGCGGGTCCCGCGGGTGCACGTGCACGGACTGGACGCCCAGGCGCGCGACCGCGCGGGCGTCTCGGGCCAGGTGGCGGGCGAGCACGGGCAGCGCCGGGTGCGCGTCCTCCGGACGCGAACCGTTCAGAACCGCCTGCAGCACCGTGCCTCCTTCGCCGAGTGTCCGTGCCGCTCCCGGCTCCGGTTCGGACAGATCATCGACTGGCTGCGACGACCGGTTCCTTCCGTGCGGGGAGCGGAAGGGCCGAGCCTAGTCGGACGGCAGCCGGACCCGCCGCCTCGGCACCGGCACATCCCTCGTACTGCTGATCTCGGTCACGATCCGGACGCGCCCGCGTGTCGGGTGGCCTCCTCCGGCCCCTGCTCCAGCAGTACCCGGAAGCCCTCCTCGTCCAGCACCGGGACGCCCAGCTCCTGGGCCTTGTCGAACTTGGAGCCCGGCGCGTCCCCCGCGACGAGGAACGCGGTCTTCTTCGACACCGACCCCGCGGCACGGCCGCCGCGGGCCATGATCGCCTCCTTGGCCTCGTCCCGGGAGAACTCCTCCATGGAGCCGGTGATCACGATCGACAGGCCCTCCAGGGTGCGCGGGACCGAGGCGTCCACCTCGTCCACCATGCGCACGCCCGCGGCCCGCCACTTCGCCACAACGTCGCGGTGCCAGTCCACGGTGAACCAGTCCCGCATCGCCGCCGCGATCGTGGGCCCGACGCCGTGGACGAGACGCCCAGCT
>NZ_JACBXB010000593.1 GCF_013870575.1 Pseudonocardia pini | reverse complement strand
GGCATGGACGCCGCCGCCGAGGGGCTGCGGCCCTTCCTACTCACTCCCGCCGAGATCGGCCCCGGCTTCACCGCCGGGGACGAGCCGAAACCCGATCCGGCCACCCCGACGCTCTGCGGAGGCCCCGGCGTCGTTGCGCAGTTCCCGTACGCCGTGCGGGTCGGCGCGGCGGCCGAGAACGCGACCGGCCTGATCCAGGAGACGGTGAGCGTCTACGGCGACGACGGCACCGCCGAGGCGGCCTACCGCGCGTCCGTCGAGGGCATGAGCTGCTCGCAGGGCACGGTCAGCGGCAGGCCCGCCGCCATCGCCCCGGCCGAGGACCTGACGTTCGACCTCCCCTACGCCGAGGCGACCGGCTGGCGCGTCGGGGGCGAGGGTTTCGACGTGGTGATGATCGCCGTGCGGGATGGTTCCGTCGTCATGAACTTCACGGTGCTCGCCCCGGAGGACGGCCTGTCGGCACTGCCGGATCCCCTGGTCGTGGCGCAGAACGGCACCCAGAAGCTGCTCGGGTGAGACGCCGGTCACGCCGCCCCCCGGTTACGGTGGGCGGTGTGACGACGACCGACCGCTGGCTGGAGTTCGAGGGTCTGAGCAACGTCCGGGACGTCGGCGGGCTGCCGCTGCAGGGTGGCGGCGTCACCCGCAGCGGGGTGCTGCTGCGCAGCGAGTCCCTGGACCACGTGACCCCGGCGGACGTCTCCCGGCTGCAGGACGAGCTGGGCCTGCGGCTGGTCCTCGACCTGCGGACGGACCGGGAGATCGCCCAGTACGGGGAGTCGCCGCTGATCGCGGCGGGGGTCGAGACCGTGCAGTTCACGTTCATCCCCGAGGCGGGCCGCGAGCTCCCGGAGATCGGCGAGGACTTCCACCCGATGGTCGGCAACTACCTCGGGTACCTGAGGGACAAGGGGGCCAACGTCGTCGGCGCGATCCGTCGGATCGCCCGGGCGGAGGGCCCGACGCTCGTGCACTGCGCCGCGGGCAAGGACCGCACGGGCACGCTGGTCGCGCTGGTGCTGGAGTCCGTCGGGGTGGAGCGGGAGGCCGTCGTGGAGGACTACGCGCTGTCCGCGACCCGCATCGAGGCGATGTTCCGCCGCTGGACCGCGGCGAACGGCGAGGAGATGCCGTCCGCGGAGGAGATCCTGCGACACAGCCCGCGTGCGGAGGCGATGGACCAGGTCCTCCGGGTGATCGACGAGCGGGACGGCGGCGCCGCGGCCTGGCTGCAGGCCAACGGCCTCACCGACGACGAGCTGGCCGCCCTGCGCGAGCGCCTCGGCTGAGCACCAGGGCTCACCCTTCCCGAGCCCCACCTCCGCGCATCACGGAGCCGTCACGGCCTCCCCGAGCTGCTAGGGGAGCTCCTCGATCGCGACCGCCGCGTCGAGCTTGCGGAGGGTGCCGGGGTCCCCCGTGACCGCGGGCCAGCCGCGGCGCCGGGAGGTCGTGACGACCTGGCCGGCCACGATGTCGTCCTGGCCGGCGGCGGCGAGCAGCAGTCCGGACTCCTGGGCCATCGCGGGCGACAGGTCGTGGATCACCGTGTTGGGCAGGCCGAGCAGGACTTGCAGGGCCGCGTGGTGCTGGGGCTCGAGCTGGGCCCACGCCCGCCCGAGCGCGGCGCTGGGCACCGCGAGCACGAGGTTCTCCTCGACCGCGGCCCACACCAGGGCGCGCATGTACACGGGCCGCCCGGTCGCGAACGCCGTGAGCGCGGTGGCGTCGAGAACTCTTCCGCCGATCATGTGCGCGCCCTTCAGCCGACGGCGACCGGTGGGACGAGGCGCAGCGACCTGCGTGCCGCGTCGAGCTCGTCCGCCGGCGGGGGACCTCCGTACAGGTCGGCCAGAGTAGCGAGTGACCGATCGCGGTTCTGCCGCGCCTGCACCGCCTCGGCGACGTACGCGGACAGGCTGGCGGCCGATCCGTTCCGGACCGCCTCGCGTGCCTCGGTCACCATCTCGGCCGGCAGGGTGACGGTCACCCGCTCACTGCGCATACCGAGAGGCTACTCGGCGCATACCGGCCCGTCGACCGCTATGCAGGTTACCGGCGGGTATGCAAGGGTGGACCGGCTGCCGGACCCAGTGCAGGGAGTCATCGATGGACCTCACGTACACCGCGGCCGAGGAGGAGTTCCGCAGTGAGCTGCGCTCCTGGCTCTCGGCGAACATCCCGGCCGAGTGGCGCCGCCCCGGTTTCTGGGAGTCCCTGCCGGACGACGAGAGCTTCCGCCTGAGACGGGACTGGGAGCGCGACAAGGCACTCGCCGGCTTCGCGGGCATCCAGTGGCCCACCGAGTTCGGCGGCCGTGGCGGCACGCCCGGCATGAAGGCGATCTACGACGTCGAGATGGTGCTGGCCGACGCCCCGCGCACGGTCAACCCGCTCGGCCTGACCTTCCTCGCGCCCACCGTGATGGCGATCGGCACGGACGCGCAGCGCAAGGAGATCATCGGCCCGATGCTCCGCAACGAGGTCATCTGGTGCCAGGGCTTCTCCGAGCCCGGCGCGGGCTCCGACCTCGCGGCGCTCACCACCCGCGGGGTGCGCGACGGGGACGACTTCGTGGTCAACGGCCAGAAGGTCTGGACCACCAACGCCGTGCACGGCGACAAGATCTTCACGATGGTCCGCACCACCCCCGGCTCGCAGAAGCACCGCGGCATCTCGATGCTGCTGATCGACATGCACCAGCCCGGGGTGGACGCTCGCCCGCTCAAGCAGATGTCCGGGGCGAGCGAGTTCGGCGAGGTCTTCTTCGACGACGCCCGGGTCCCGGCCACCGACGTCCTCGGCGCGGTCGACGAGGGCTGGCGCACCGCGATGTTGCTGCTCTCCTTCGAGCGCGGCGCCTCCGGCATCTCGCAGTACACCGAGTTCCGCAGGCAGTACGACGAGATCGTCGCCGTCGCGCGCAAGGTCGGCAAGGACGCCGATCCGGTGGTCCGCGGCAGGCTCGCGAAGGTGCTCACCGAGCTGGAGTGCCTGCGGCTGCACTCGATGTACGTGCTGACCCAGACCGAGCAGGGCCGGGACCTGGGCTTCGAGGCGTCGATGACCAAGCTGCAGTGGTCGGAGACCTTCCAGGACCTCTGGGAGGTCTACGACGACGTCCTCGGCGAGGCCGCCACGCTCGAGCAGCTCGACGACCTCGACCTCCGTCCGCTCAACGCCCAGGCCATGTGGTCCCGCTCGGTCACCATCTGGGGCGGGTCGTCGCAGGTCCAGCGCAACGTCACCGCCGAGCGCGTGCTCGGCCTGCCTCGGTAAGGAGCCGTCATGTTCTTCGCCCTCACCGAGGACCAGCAGGAGTTCGGCTCCGCGGTCACGACGTACCTGGCCGAGCGGTTCGACACCGAGGCCGTGCGCGGCGTCTTCGAGGACGAGTCCGGGGACGGCAACCCCGCCTCGCTGTGGAAGGCGGCGGGCGAGCAGGGCTGGCTCGCCGTGACCGTCCCCGAGGAGCACGACGGGCTGGGCCTCGGGCTGATCGAGGCCCAGGTCATCGCCCGCGCGCTCGACGCCGAGCTCTTCTGGGTCCTGCTGCCCGCCGAGCTGGGCG
>NZ_JACBXB010000592.1 GCF_013870575.1 Pseudonocardia pini | reverse complement strand
GAGGACCCGGCGACGGGCTCGGCCGCCGTCGCGCTCGGGGTGTTCCTCGTCGACCGCGGGCTGCTGGCGGGCGACGGCCCGTCCGCCTTCTCCGTGGCGCAGGGGCTGGAGATCGGCAGGCCCTCCCGGCTCGACGTGACGGTGCAGGCCGAGGCGGGGGCGGCCGTGGCCACGACGGTGCAGGGTGCGGTGGTCGCGATCTCGAGCGGCAGGCTCACGGCGGTGCCGTAGCCCTCCGTTCGGAGGGGGCAGTACCGCTTGGTAACCCCGTGCCACCTCCTCTGGGTGAGAAACCAATCACCTCGAAGGCGCGCCGCGCGCC
Organism: Pseudonocardia pini; assembly: GCF_013870575.1. Lineage (GTDB taxonomy): Bacteria > Actinomycetota > Actinomycetes > Mycobacteriales > Pseudonocardiaceae > Pseudonocardia > Pseudonocardia pini. Next base: position 3,256 of record NZ_JACBXB010000592.1, on the reverse strand, counting down.
CGGACGTGTCAGCATCCACCGAGCCCGATCAGCGCGGTTCAGATCTGAGGAGTTCGACAGTGACGTCTGTAGCGTCAGCGAGCACACGCCCGCTCCGCCCCCGCCGGTCCTGCCTGGCGGTGCCCGGCTCCAGCCAGAAGTTCATCGACAAGGCGCGGACCCTGAACTCGGACCAGGTCTTCCTGGACCTCGAGGACGCCTGCGCGCCGCTGGCCAAGCCGGGCGCGCGCAAGACGATCGTCGCCGCGCTGAACGAGGGTGGCTGGGGCGAGAAGGCCCGCGTGGTCCGGGTCAACGACTGGACCACCGAGTGGACCTACCGGGACGTGACCGAGGTCGTCGAGGGCGCGGGCGCGAACCTCGACGCCATCATGCTGCCGAAGGTGCAGACGGCCGAGCAGGTCGTGGCACTCGACCTGCTGCTCACCCAGATCGAGAAGACCATCGGCTACGAGGTCGGCAGGATCGGCATCGAGGCGCAGATCGAGAACGCCCTGGGCCTGACCAACGTCAACGCGATCGCGCAGGCCAGCCCGCGCGTCGAGACGATCATCTTCGGCCCGGCCGACTTCATGGCGTCGATCAACATGAAGTCCCTGGTCGTGGGCGAGCAGCCGCCCGGCTACGACGTGGGGGACGCGTACCACCACATCCTCATGTCGATCCTGATGGCGGCCCGCGCGCACGACAAGCAGGCCATCGACGGCCCCTACCTGCAGATCAAGGACGTCGACGGGTTCCGCCGGGTGGCGGGACGCTCCGCCGCACTGGGCTTCGACGGCAAGTGGGTGCTGCACCCCGGTCAGATCGACGCCGCCAACGAGACCTTCTCCCCGGCGCAGAGCGACTACGACCACGCCGAGAACATCCTCGACGCCTACGAGTACTTCACCTCGGAGGCGGGCGGGAAGCGCGGCGCCGCCATGATCGGCGACGAGATGATCGACGAGGCCTCCCGCAAGATGGCCCTGGTGATCTCCGGCAAGGGTCGGGCCGCAGGCATGCAGCGCACCGACAAGTGGACCCCGCCCGAGGCCTGATCCGCCCACGCGACCGTTCGACGAGGAGAGAGACATGGCCCGCCTGGCCCAGACCGCCGGTCTCACCGACGTGCAGGAGGAGATCATCTCCACCGTCCGCACGTTCGTGGACAAGGAGATCATCCCGCACGCCACCGCCCTGGAGCACGCCGACGCGTACCCGCAGGACATCGTCGACGGGATGAAGGAGATGGGGCTCTTCGGCCTCACCATCCCCGAGGAGTACGGCGGCCTGGGCGAGTCCCTGCTGACCTACGCCCTCGTCGTCGAGCAGATCGCGCGCGGCTGGATGAGCGTCTCCGGCGTGATCAACACCCACTTCATCGTGGCGTACATGCTGATGCACCACGGCACGCCCGAGCAGAAGCAGAAGTACCTGCCGCAGATGGCGCTGGGGGAGACCCGCGGCGCGTTCTCGATGTCGGAGCCGGACCTCGGCTCGGACGTCGCGGCGATCAAGACCCGCGCCAAGGCCGACGGGGACGACTACGTCATCGACGGCGCCAAGATGTGGCTGACGAACGGCGGCTCGTCGAACCTGGTCGCGCTGCTGGTCAAGACGGACCTGGGCAACCCGAAGCCCCACCAGAACCTCACCACGTTCCTGGTGGAGAAGCCCTCGGGCTTCGGCGAGGTCGCCCCCGGGCTCACCATCCCGGGCAAGATCGACAAGATGGGTTACAAGGGCGTCGACACCACCGAGGCGGTGTTCGACGGCTTCCGCATCGCCGGGTCCCAGATCCTCGGCGGCGAGGCGGGCAAGGGCTTCTCGCACATGATGGACGGCGTCGAGGTCGGCCGGGTGAACGTGGCGGCGCGGGCCTGCGGGATCTCGATCCGGGCCTTCGAGCTGGCGGTGGAGTACGCGCAGCAGCGCACCACCTTCGGCAAGCCGATCGCCGAGCACCAGGCCATCGCGTTCAAGCTGGCCGAGATGGGCACCAAGGTCGAGGCCGCCCACCACATGATGGTCAACGCGGCCCGGCTGAAGGACTCCGGCGACCGCAACGACGTCGTGGCGGGCATGGCGAAGTACCTGGCCAGCGAGTACTGCGCCGAGGTGACCCAGGAGTCCTTCCGCATCCACGGCGGCTACGGGTACTCGAAGGAGTACGAGATCGAGCGGCTCATGCGCGAGGCGCCCTTCCTGCTCATCGGCGAGGGCACGAGCGAGATCCAGAAGACGATCATCTCGCGTGGTCTGCTGAAGGAGTACCGCTCGAGGTAGCACCCTGTGAGTGGCGATAGTCGCCATGGCGACTATCGCCGCTCACGAGGTCGGGTGGTCGCACCGTTCGTGCATCGGGTGATGTGGCTCTATCGTGACCAGCGACGAGGCACTTCGGGGGCGTCTCCGTCGTTGTGAAGGATGGACGCCGAGATGTCCCCGGCGTCCGGAGTACGCGAGGAGTGAAATCCGTGACCACCCCGTTCGGCGGCAGCGGGCGGCCCGCGCCGGGGCTGCCCAACCTCCCCACCCCGCCCACCGGTTGGCCGGTCGGCTCCTACGCCACCTACGAGGAGGCGCAGCGAGCGGTCGACCACCTGGCGGACAGTGACTTCCCAGTGCGCGACGTGACGATCGTCGGCGTCGACCTGATGCTGGTCGAGCGGATCGTCGGCAGGCTGACGTGGGGTCGTGTGCTGCTCTCCGGCGCCGCGTCCGGTGCCTGGTTCGGCCTGTTCGTCGGTCTGCTGCTGTCCCTGTTCAGCGCGGCGGGGGACTCGCTCGTGCGGATCGTCGTGGCGCTCGCGGGCGGCATCGTGTTCGGTCTCGCCTTCGCGGCGGCCCAGTACTGGGGCACGCGCGGCCGTCGGGACTTCACCTCGGCCAGTCAGATGGTGGCCGGCCGGTACGACGTGCTGTGCCAGCCGCGCAACGCCGAGAAGGCCCGTGAGCTGCTGGCCAAGCTCGCGATGGGGACCACCGCCGGGTTCTGAGGACGAGCCGCCCCTCGGGGCGGCTTCTTCTTGTGGTGATAGTGCAAGTCGCCATATGGTGGTCTGCATGAAGCTGCGACGCGCGGACCGGGACCTCCCGGCCCTCACCGTGCTCGCGCTGCTGCTCACCGGACCGCAGCACACGTACGAGATGCAGCGGTTCATGGTGGCGACCCACAAGGACTTCGTGACGGGCCTGCCCCGGTCGATGTACCACGCCGTCGACAAGCTGGAGCGGGCCGCGCTGATCGAGGTCGCGGGCGTGGAGCGCGACG
>NZ_JACBXB010000591.1 GCF_013870575.1 Pseudonocardia pini | reverse complement strand
TGTCCGGGGGCCGGTCATCCAGGTCACGGTGCCCGCGGTCCGGCGCCCGGCCAGCCGCAGCATCTGCGGGCCGAGCGCGGCGAGGTAGACCTCGGGGGCGGGCGCCCCCGGGATCCGGAGCCTGCCGCGGGTGGTGAGCAGCTCGCCCGTCGCGTCCGCCTGCTCGCCCGCCAACAGCGGCAGCAGGCCGTCCAGGTACTCGCTCATCCGCCGCACCGGGCGGTCCCAGGACACCCCCCACTGGCCCTCGGTGACGGCGCGGTGGCTGAGCCCCAGCCCGAGGGTCAGCCTGCCCTGCCCCACCAGGTTGGTGGTGAGGGCCTTCTGCGCCAACGACATCGGGTGCTGCGGCTGGATCGGGACGACCCCGGTGCCGATCTCGACGTCCGGGACCTCGCGCAGCGCGATCGCCAGCACCGTGAGCAGGTCCGGCTCCTGCGGCAGCTGGGCCGTCCACACGCGACGGAAGCCCTCCGCCCGCATACGCTCCAGCTCGGCGACGAACGTGTCGACCACCGAGCCGCCCGCACCGTCACCCAGGAAGCCGAAGACGCTGATCCGCATGCGGCCAGCATCGCAAACGGGCCTCAGCGCACGGCGGCCAGGAACCCCTCGACGTCCTCGTGCACCGTGAAGTGCCGGTCCAGACCCACCAGGGCCGCCACCCGCCGGACGGCGGGATGGCCGTCCAGCCCCGCGAGGTGCACCCGCCCGCCGGAGCGGGTGTAGGCGCCGAGCAGCGCACTGACCCCCACCGAGCCGAGCTCCGTGACCTCCGACAGGTCCACCACGACGGCCTTGGCCCCGACCGTGGCGGCGTGCACCGAGTCGTGCAGACGCGCCGCCGAGTCCGCGTCGAGCTCTCCGGACAGTCGCAGCGCCACCGTCCCGTGGTCCAGCGTGATGCTCTCCGCGGTGAACACCGACCGTTCCATCGCTTGAGTCAGCGTGTCCTCCCCTGTCCGACCGCCCAGGTCCACCCTCGCCCGGAAGGAGGGGGTCGGTCAACCGGCAGAACGGTGACGGCGGGCGTCTCGCTCGACACGTTCGCGCAGGTGGATCACGGGGTACTCCGCTATTCTGGCCTCGTGCCCAAGGTGCTCGGGGGGTCGTTGGCCGCCCATCGCGACGAGGTGCGCACCCGTGTCTTCGGCGCGTTGCGCGAGCAGCTCTACGAGCGCGGGTTCGACGCGGTGACCCTCGCCGGGGTCGCCGCCGCGGCGGGCGTCGGGCGCTCGTCGATCTACAACCACTTCCCGGACCGCCAGGCCCTGCTGGTCGCGTTCGTGGAGCACGAGGCCGCGCGGTACGTCACGGACCTGGAGGCCGCCCTCGCGGCGGCCCCCACCCCGACCGAGCGGCTGGCCGTGTTCGCGCGGCTGCAGCTGCAGCGGCTCGCGGAGTTCCACCTGCCTCCGGGGCAGGCGCTGGCCCAGGCGCTGGACCCGGCCGCCTACCGGCGGATCGCCGCGCACGCGGACCCGATCTCGGACCGGCTGGGCACGATCGTGCGGGAGGGTGTGGCCGCGGGCGAGATGGTCGCGGCCGATCCCGCCGTGCTGGTCGCGATGATCGCCGCCGCGCTCGGCGCGCGGCAGATCGTGGACGTCCCGGCGGACGAGCTTGGCGGGACGATCGAGGCGGCCGTCCGGATCGTCCTCGGCATGGTCCGCGGAACTTAGGCTAGCCTCACCCGGGCCGGTGCTCTATCCTTTATCTGACAGGTCGTCAGATAAAGGAGGTCGCGGTGGGGTTGTCCCAGGCACTGCGGGAGGCCACCATGGCCGTCCACGAGCGCGCGCACCACTCGACCTACATGGCCGCCCTGCTGGGCGGCGAGCTGCCCGTCGAGGCGTACACCCTGCTCGCCGAGCAGTACCTGGGGATCTACGGCGCCCTCGAGGCCAAGGCCGCGGAGCTCGCCGCCGACCCGGTCGCGGGCCCCTTCGTGATCGACGAGCTGCACCGCGTGCCCGCCCTCGAGCAGGACGTCGCGGCGCTCGGCGGGTCCGTCGCCGCACCCCGCCTGCTGCCGGAGACCGAGGCGTACGCGGCCCGGCTCCGCGAGGCGGACGCCGCGCGGTTCGTGGCCCACCACTACACCCGGTACCTGGGCGACCTCGCAGGCGGACAGGTCGTCGGCAAGCTCCTGGAGAAGACGTACGGGATCACCGGGCCCGGCGCGCTGTTCTACGACTTCTCCGCGCTCGGCAGCCCGTCGAGGTTCCGGGTGCGGTACCGCGCCCTGCTCGACGAGGCGCCGTGGGACGAGATCGAGCAGCGCCGGGTGTGCGACGAGGCGGTCCGCGCCTTCGAGCTGAACATCGCAGTGCTCGAGGGCATGGCGACCACCACCAGGATCGCGGCCTGAGCCAGGGCGCTAGAAGACCACGACCCCGCGCAGGTTGCGCCCTGCGTGCATGTCGTCGAAGCCCTCGGCCACCTGGTCGAGGGTGTAGCGGCGGGTGATCAGCTCGTCCAGCTTCAGCGAGCCCTGCCGGTAGAGCTCCAGCTGGGCCGGGATGTCCGCGCTGGGCGCACTCGCGCCGAACAGCGAGCCCTGCAGCCGCTTCTGGTAGAGCACCAGCTCCATCAGCGGGATGTCGCCCTCGTGCGAGCGCACGTCCCCGAGCCCCACGACCACGCAGGTCCCGCCCTTGCGCACCGCCTTCAGCGCCTGCCCCACGTGCGAGCCGAGCGTGACGCCGACGGTCACGACCGACGCGTCGGCGCCCTGCCCGTTCGTCAGGGACCGGGCGAGGTCGGCCGCCTCCCGGATGTCCGCCACGGCGTGCGTGGCGCCGAGGCCGAGCGCGGAGGTGCGCTTGAACTCCACCGGGTCCACCGCGATCACCGCGGAGGCGCCCGCGTGCGCCGCGCCCTGCACCGCGTTGATCCCGATCCCGCCGATCCCCATCACGATCACGACCTGTCCCGGGCGGACCTGCGCCGAGTTGACCGCCGCGCCCCAGCCGGTGCCGACACCGCAGCCCGTCAGGCAGGCGATCTCCAGCGGGACGTCCTTCGGGATCCGCACCGCCGACGCCGTGGACACCGTCGTGTACTCGCAGAAGGTCGAGATGCCGCACATCTGGCCGACGGGCGCGCCGTCGAGGGCGAGCCGGAAGGACGTGGGGTCCTCCCACCGGGCGTTGGTGGCCAGCGAGGCCCCCAGGTCGCAGAGGTTCTGCATGCCGTGGGCGCACCAGCGGCACTTCCCGCAGGCCGGGAGGAAGGAGAAGACCACGTGGTCGCCCTCGGCGAACCCGCTGGTCCCGGGCCCGACCGCCTCCACGACCCCCGCCCCCTCGTGACCGCCCGCGAAGGGCAGGATCCCGACCTTCTGGTCGCCGGTGGCGTGGTGGTCGTCGGAGTGGCAGAGCCCGGACGCGACCATCCGCACGCGGATCTCCCCGGACCGTGGGTCGTCCACCTCGAGCTCGACGGTCTCGAACCGACCGGGGACCTCGCGCAACACCGCGCCTCGCGTCAGCACGCCGGTCAGGTTACGCCGCTGCTGAACGAACGACCGGCAGCCTCGTTCGGCGAGCGACCGTGCCACCCGTGCGGTCCCCGGGC
>NZ_JACBXB010000590.1 GCF_013870575.1 Pseudonocardia pini | reverse complement strand
CACCGCGTTCGCGGCGTCCCGCGCCTGCTGAACCAACGACTGCGCCGCCTGGAGCCAGGCGGTGTCGAAGGGCTGCCCGGTGCGGGACCGCAGGTCCGCGACGAGGGCCTGCTGCTGGGCGTCGAGCTGGTCGCCGAGGGTCACGCCCGCGGCCGTGGCGGCCTGCTTCACCTGGTCGAGCAGTGCCTGCCCCTGCGTGGTGAGGTCGGGAGCGAGGCCCTTCACCTGGTCGCCGACGCCCTTCTCCGTCCCCAGTCCACCGAGCGCCACCAGCGCGAGCGCGCCCTGGTTGGCCTGGCCGAAGGCCGTCCGCGTGGCGTCGCCGACCTGGCCCGCGGGCCCACCCTGGGGCGGGGCGGCGTCTCCGGTCGGGTTCGCGGGCGCCTGGTCGCTCGGCGAGGAACAGGCGACGGCGCCGGTCAGGGCCAGCGCGGCCAGGGTGGTGCCCGCGGCGATGCGGGTCGTGCGTGCGGTCATGATCGATCCCCGAGCTGAAGTCACCCGCCGAGTATCGTGGCGCAACGACCCCCCGCAACCGGACGGACGCCGATCGTGTGGTTCGTGCGGCCGCAACGATTGCCGCCCGTTCGGCGGGGGAACAGAGGCCGTTCAGCGGCGCGGGCGTGCCGCCGGAGCCGACGGCGGGGGCACGACGGGCCCGAGGTCGCCGTCCGGTGCCGTGTCCAGGTCGACCATCACCGGCGCGTGGTCGCTCGGCCCGGAGCCCTTGCGCGCCTTGCGGTCGATCCAGGCCGCCTGCACGCGCCCCGCCGGGTCCGCCCCGCAGAGCACGAGGTCGATCCGCATCCCGAGGTCCTTGTGGAAGCGGCCCGCGCGGTAGTCCCAGTAGGAGAAGACGCGCTCCGTGGGCCATCGGTCCCGCACGACGTCCGCCAGCCCCGTCGCCTCCAGGGCCGCCAGCGCCTCGCGCTCCGGCGGGGTCACGTGGGTGGAGTCGACGAAGACGGCCGGGTCCCAGACGTCCTCGTCGGTGGGCGCGATGTTCATGTCACCGGCCACCACCGTGGTGCTCGGGTCCCCGGCGGACACCATGTGCCGCAACGCCTCCAGCCAGCGGAGCTTGTAGCCGTAGTGGGGGTCGTCGGGCGTGCGGCCGTTGGGCACGTAGACCGACGTGACCCGCAGTCCCCCGCAGGTCGCGGTGATCGCGCGGGCGTCCGGCGCGCCGCCTTCGAAGACCGGCTCGGCGGGAAGGCCGCGGACGACGTCGTCGAGCCCCACCCGGGACAGCAGCGCCACCCCGTTCCACCGCCCCTGCCCGTGGTGCGCCACCGCGTAGCCCCGCTCGGCCAGCGGACCGTCCAGCTCGGCCGCCCAGTCGGCGTCGGACAGCTTGGTCTCCTGCAGGCAGACGACGTCCGGGGCCCGCTCGTCCAGCCACGGCAGCAGCCGGGGCAGCCGGGACTTCGCGGAGTTCACGTTCCAGGTCGCGAGGCGCACGGGAGCAGACCCTACGGCGACGACCGTTCGGTGGAACGGGCTGTACGTGGACCGGCGGCGACCGCCTCTCCCTCCGGGAGGCCGAACGATGAACGGTGCGATGGCCCGGCGGGCGCTGACGGGGTTGGTGCTCGGCCGGATCGGGGTCGACGGCGGCTCGCGGGCGTTGCTCCCGTTCCTCCCGGTGGTGGCCACGGGGCTGGGCCTGAGCTTCGCGGACCTCGCGCTGCTCGTGGGATCTCCGCGGACCTCCCGTGCGGCAGCGCGAGGAAGACGACATCGTGCCCGCCGAGGACCTCCGCCGTGCTCTCACCCAGCACGCGGTCGGCCAACGGGGGAAGGTGCGGCTGGAACTCACCCAGTCGTCGACCCGCGTTGCCGCCCGCCGTCACCGCGCCGATCTCGACATCGGGGTGCTGCAGGAGGAGCCGCAACAGCTCTCCCCCGGCGTACCCGCTGGCTCCCGCCACTGCGATCCGTACCACGCGGATGATTATGCAGCGTGGTGCAATCTCATGCAAAGCGGGTTCCGCTGTGACGCCCGCCGCCACGGCCTTAGGCTCGCCTCATGACCCCTCTGGTGGACGCCCTGCGCGCCGCCCTGCGCGCGGCGGCCGATCCCGTCGCCGCACCCACCATGCAGGCGTACATGAAGTCCGCGATGCCGTTCCTCGGTGTCGCGCAACCGGTTCGGGCGCGGATCCTGCGGGAGTGCGTCGTCGGGGACCCGCCGCCGACCCCGGGCGCGCTGGCCGCGGTCGCCGACGCGCTGTGGGACGGCGCCGGGTTCCGCGAGGAGCGCTACCTCGCCACCGCCCTGTGCGGGTACCGCTCCTACGCCCGCTGGCCGGACGCGGACTGGCTGCCGCGCTACCGGCACTGGCTGGTGTCCGGCGCGTGGTGGGACCACGTGGACGAGATCTCGTCGCGGCTGGTGGGGCCGCTGGTCCGGGAGGACCCGGCGCGCGTGGTGCCCGTCATGCGGCAGTGGGCGACCGACCCCGATCCCTGGCTGCGCCGCGCGTCGATCATCTGCCAGCTGCAGTCCAAGGAGGCCACGGACGTCGGGCTGCTGTCGGACGCGATCGAGGCCAGCCTCAAGGACGAGGGCTTCTTCCTGCGCAAGGGGATCGGCTGGGCGCTGCGCCAGCACGCCCGCACCGATCCCCTGTGGGTGCGGGAGTTCGTCGAGGCCCACCCCGACCTCTCCCCGCTCTCCCGCCGCGAGGCCCTCAAACACCTGTGAGCGAACGGCACTCTCGCTCAGTAGGTGTGAGCGAGAGTGCCGTTCGCTTGTGGGGTCGGCACCAGCGGCGCCTCGTGCGCCGGGAGCGGGCGCTCAGCGTCCGGCGCGGGCGGCACGCAGGGTCAGGTGGCGCTGCTCGGCCAGGTTCGTGGTGCGCCGGGCCGCGGCGGCGTAGTGCTCCGCGGCCGCGGCCCGTTCGCCGCGCATCTCGTGGAGGTGGCCGCGCACGGCGTCGACCCGGAAGTGGCCGGGCAGCCGCGGGGCGACCTCCTCGACCGCGGCGAGCCCGGCCTCGGGCCCCCGCACCATCGCGACGGCCACGGCCCGGTTCAGGGCGACCACCGGGCTGTCGTCGAGCCGCAGGAGGAGGTCGTAGAGGCCGAGGACCTGCGGCCAGTCCGGCGGCCCGGTGTGGACGGCCGCGATCGAGGCCTGCAGCTGGTAGACCCCCACCACCCCGCGCGACCGCGCGGCCACCAGGACCCGCATCCCCTCGGCGATCAGCGCGCGGTCCCAGCGGTCCCGGTCCTGGTCGGCCAGCTCCACCAGGTCGCCGCTCGCCGTGGTCCGGGCGGGCCTGCGTGCCTCGGTGAGCAGCATCAACGCCAGCAGGCCCGCGATCTCCGGGTCGTCGGGGCGCAGCGCGTGGACCGTGCGGGTCAGCCGGATGGCCTCGGCGGCCAGGTCGGGGCGGTCGAGGGCAGGGCCCACCGCCGTCACGTGTCCTTCGGTGAACATCACGTAGAGCACGCGCAGGACGGACGCGAGGTCCGGTTCGGCCGGCATCACGAACCGGCCACCCGCGGCGGTGATCGTCGCCTTCGCGCGGCTGATGCGCTGGGCCATCGTGGCCTCCGACACCAGGAACGCGGCCGCG
>NZ_JACBXB010000058.1 GCF_013870575.1 Pseudonocardia pini | reverse complement strand
CACGTCCCTCAGGACCTGGGTGTCCTCGGTGTCCGGTGAGATCCGCTGCCGCGCAGGCGCCACCCCGCACGAGGAGGTGGCGCTGCTCAAGGAGTCCGGGCTCGTCACGCTGCTCGGCCCGACCGAGCACGGCGGCGGCGGCCAGGAGTGGCCGCTCGCCTACCGCGTGATCCGCGAGGTCGCCGCGGGGGACGGCTCCATCGGCCAGCTGCTCGGCTACCACCTGCTCTGGTTCTGGGCGGCCCGCCTCGTGGGCACCCCGGAGCAGATCGAGGCCGTGGAGGCCGAGGCGACCCGCGACCGGTGGTTCTTCGGCGGCGCCGTGAACCCCCGGGACACCGACGTCGTCATCCGCGACGCGGGCGACCACATCTCCTACTCCGGCCGGAAGTCCTTCTCGACCGGCAGCAAGGTCTCCGACGTCACGGTGCTCGAAGGCGTGCTCGAGGGCACCGACACCCACGTCTTCGCGATCGTGCCGAGCGCCCAGCCCGGGATCACCTTCCACGACGACTGGGACAACCTCGGCCAGCGGCTCACCGAGAGCGGCAGCGTGACGATCTCCGACGTCCAGGTGCCGTGGGAGGCCGCGGCGGGCTTCCGGGACAGGGTCTTCACCCCGCGCGTCTACAACACGCTCAACGTGCCGACCATCCAGCTCGTGTTCGTGAGCTTCTACCTCGGCATCGCCCGCGGGGCCCTGGAGGAGGCCGCCGAGTACACCCGCACGCACGCCCGGCCGTGGCTGCACGGCGGCCAGGACCGGGCCGTCGACGAGCCCTACCAGCTGGACCTCTATGGCGACCTGGGCGCGAAGCTCTGGGCGGTCGAGGCCTTCGCCGACCGGGTGGCCGACGAGGCCCTGCCGATCCACCGGGCCCCGGCGGCCGTCACGGAGCGGCAGCGCGGTGAGCACGAGGTCCGGGTGGCGGCGGTGAAGGCGCGGGCCACGGAGGTCGCGCTGGAGGTGACCAGCCGGGTGTTCGAGGGCCTCGGCGCCCGCTCGACGACCACCGAGCTGGGCTTCGACCGCTTCTGGCGCAACGTCCGCACCCACACCCTGCACGACCCGGTGGCCTACAAGCGCCGCGAGGTGGGTGCCTACCTGCTCCGCGACGAGATCCCCGAGCCCACCTGGTACAGCTGACCCGCGCTATGGAGCCACAACCGTCGTTTCGACGCCTCGATCCGACAGTTGTGGCTCCATGACGCCCTGTTCAGGCCTCGGTGCGTTCGCGGGTCGGCTCGGGGTGGGGGGTGCGGAGGCGGGGGAGGAAGCGTCCGGTGCGCGTGACGTACAGCGCGTACTCCTCGCCCAGCGCCTGGCTCAGGCCCGGCTCGCGGACCGCGCGCGTCTGGATCTGCACCGCCACCACGACGAGCACCGTGGCGAGGACGCCGATCGCGGTGGGGGCCATGACGAGCGCGCCCGCCATCGCGATCACCATGCCGGTGAAGGCCGGGTTGCGGACCTTGGCGTACAGGCCGCTGTTCGTGAGCGCGAGGTCGCGACCGTGGCGCCTGCGGGCCGACCCCATCTGCACCAGCGAGGCCAGGACCAGCGCCAGGCCGAGCAGCAGCACGCCCACCCCGGTGACGATCCACCCGGGTGAGCTGAAGACGGAGATCGGCTCGATGACGTCGAACGCCACGAGGATCGGCGCGGCCAGCCCGAGCAGCAACGCCACCCCGACGAGGATCCGCGCCCACCAGGACGGGCTGCCGAGCCCGCCGGCCATCGGCGAACGCCGCGCGCCGTCCCGCGCCCAGCGCCTGCCGAACCCGACGGCGGCGATGGCGACGACCCCCAGGCCCGCGGCGATCCAGGCACCGGTGTGGTGGTCCAGCGACTCGGACACGACCTCCCAGCCGCTGCGGCCGGTGAGCTCCGCCAGCGCCTCGAACAGCAGGACCACGCCGAACACCACGAACCCCACGGACGCGCCGTAGCGGATCGTCCGTTCCGGCAGCCGCTTGCCGAGCTGGCGGCCGATCACGATCGCCAACGCGTCGGCGGCGACCATGCCGAGCGTGGACCCCAGCCACACGCCGAACCAGCCGTGCTGGGTGGCCAACGTGATCGTGGCCAGCATCGTCTTGTCGCCCAGCTCGGCCAGGAAGAAGGCCACCGTGACGGCGATCAGCGCCGAGCGGGCCGCCTTGCCCGCCTTCTGCTGCTCGTCCTCCGACAGCGAGTCCCCGCGCAGGGTCCAGGCGCCGAACACGAAGAACGCCAGCGCCGCGACGAGCGCGATCCAGCCGGTGGGCAGCGCGGAGCCGAGGCCGAAGCCCACGGCGACCGACACCAGGTGCACGACGGACGTGGCGATCGTGATCCCGATCAGCACCGGCCAGGTCTTGTACCGGGTGGCGAACGTCAGGGCCATGAGCTGGGACTTGTCCCCCAGCTCGGCCACGAAGATGACGCCGAAGCTGATCAGGAAGGCGCTCAGCACGCCGTTCATCGCATCCAACCCCTCGATCTCGGGCCGGACCGGAGTGGGAATGGGGCCACTTCGATCCGGACTACAACCGGATCGAAGGTCTCGCTCGCCTGGCGAACCAGGCCGCACGGCCGGGCGCCCGAAAGCGCCAGTATGTCGACCGCGACGTTGAGAGCTACTCCCCTTCGCTGACGCGCACTCTACCTCATCGATCCAGCCCGCTGTCCAGGCGTGAGCTGCTTCACCCCCCTTCGCGCGGCGGCCTCCGTGTCGTACGTTCGTTCAGGACACGACCTCCGGAGGAACCATGCCCGACGCCGTCATCGTCGACGCGGTGCGCACCCCCATCGGGAAGCGCAACGGCTCGCTCGCCGACGTCCACCCCGCCGATCTCTCCGGCTACGTGCTGAAGGACCTGCAGCGCCGCACCGGCATCGACCCCGCCCTGATCGACGACGTCGTCTGGGGCTGCGTGAACCAGGTCGGCGACCAGGCCGCGCAGATCGGCCGGTACGCGGTGCTGGCCGCCGGCTGGCCGGAGACGGTCCCCGGCGTCACCATCAACCGCGCGTGCGGGTCGAGCCAGTCGGCCTTCGACTTCGCCGCGGGCATGGTCATGGCGGGCCAGTACGACGTCGTCGTGGCCGGTGGCGTCGAGACGATGACCCGGGTGCCGCTCGGCGCGGGCCGCGACCTCGGCCGCCCCTTCGGCTCGCTCGTCCGCGAGCGCTACGCCGCGGACCTGACCAGCGGCGAGTTCCCGAACGAGGACTTCAACCAGGGCGTCGGCGCCGAGCGGATCGCCGGCAAGTGGGGCTTCTCGCGGACCCGCCTCGACGAGTACTCCTCGCGGTCCCACGAGCTGGCCGCCGCCGCGATCGACGCCGGCGCCTTCGACGGCCAGCTGGTCCGGATCCCGGGCAAGGACGAGTTCACCGCGGACGAGGGTCTGCGCCGCGGCACCACCCCCGAGAAGCTCGCGAAGCTCAAGCCCTCCTTCACCGAGGACGGCGTGATCCACGCGGGCAACGCCTCGCAGATCTCCGACGGCGCGTCCGCCGTGCTCATCACCACCCCGGAACGGGCGAAGGAACTCGGGCTGACCCCGATCGCCCGCTACCACTCCGGCGCGGTGTCCGGCGCGGACCCGCTGATGATGCTCACCGGTCCCATCCCGGCGACCCAGAAGGTGCTCAAGCGCTCCGGTCTGTCGATCTCGGACATCGGCGCGTTCGAGGTCAACGAGGCCTTCGCCCCCGTCCCGCTGGCCTGGCAGGCCGAGCTGGGCGCGGACGACAAGGTGCTGAACCCGCTCGGCGGGGCCATCGCCGTCGGCCACCCCCTGGGCGCCTCCGGCACCATCCTCATGACGCGCCTGCTGCACCACATGCGGGACAGGTCGATCCGCTACGGCCTGCAGACCATGTGCGAGGGCGGCGGCACCGCGAACGCGACCATCGTCGAGCTCCTGTAGCTACTGGTCCAGGAACGCCAGGCGGCCGGCCCAGCGCTCGTGCGCGGACTGCCTGCTGATCCCGGCGGCCCGCCCGATGAGCTCCCAGGTCGCGCCGGTGCGGCGCAGCCCCACGAGGGTGCCGAGCGGGTCCATGCCCGCGGCCAGCTCCACGCGCAGCTGCACGATCTGCCACGCCCGCTCGCGTCGGGCGGGCAGGTCCGTGCCCTGCTCCGCTTCCCACTCCGCGCCGCCCGGCAGCGGCGGCACCCCGATCACGGCGTCGGCGTAGCGCTCCGCCTCGGCCACCGCGGCGAGTACGGCCGCCGAGGCGGCCTCCGTCACGTCCACGTCGAGAGCGCGTTCCAGCAGGTCGTCCATGTCTGTCAGGATAACCCTGACACGCAACCGGGTTTCCTCAGCAAGACTGCCGACCGTTTCCCAGGGCAAGCACAGGCAGATCTCAGCTTCAGGGCCCACAGTCAGTGGCATGACCGACGAGCAGCGGGGTCAGACCCGGCCCGATGGGGACGTTGCGCACGACGACTCGAGCGCCACCACCGCCGGGGACTCCCCCACCCAGCACACCACCACGACCGTGGGGGGCGGCAGCGACGGCGCCGACCACCCGACCGACCCCTACTCCCGGCCCGACGAGGCCCGCGGCGGGTCGCCCTACGCCTACGGCAACTCCGTGTACGGCACGCCCGGCTACGCCCAGCACGGCGGGCCCGGCACCGACCAGGGCCGCCCCTACGGCAGCCCTGCCTACGGCCCCTACTCCGGCGCTCAGCCCAACCCCGGCCCCACCTACGGCGCCGCGGGGATGCCCGGCGCGGGCGGTCCGGTCGACCCGCCCCAGGGTCCGGGGAACACCGCCGTGATCGAGGGCGAGAAGCCCCGCAGGCCCTCCCGCCCCATGGTCGGGATCGTGGCCGCGGCGCTGATCGCCGGCATCGTCGGCGGCGGCGCGGGCTTCGGCGGCTCGTACGCGCTGCTGGACCGGCCCACCGCGTCGAGCGGGAGCACGCTCACCGGCGAGCCCGCCTCGAACACCTCCTCCGCGCCGGTCGACGGCAGCGTCCAGGCCGCGGCGGCCAAGGCCACCCCCAGCACGGTCGACATCCGGGTGCAGCTCGCCCAGGGCAGCGCCGAGGGTTCCGGCGTGATCCTGACCTCCGACGGCGACGTGCTCACCAACAACCACGTCGTCGCGGGCTCCACCGGCCAGATCCAGGTCACGCTCTCCGACGGCACGACCCACACCGCGACCGTCGTCGGCACCTCGCCGAGCTACGACCTCGCCGTCATCAAGCTCGACGGCGTGTCCGGCCTGACCGCCGCCACGCTCGGCCAGACCTCGGGCGTGCAGGTCGGCCAGCAGGTCGTCGCGATCGGGTCGCCGCAGGGCCTCACCGGCACCGTGACCACCGGCATCGTGTCCGCACTGAACCGGACCGTCGCCGTCCAGGGCGACGACGGCTCCGGCATCGTCTACAACGGACTGCAGACGGACGCCCCGATCAACCAGGGCAACTCCGGCGGCCCGCTGGTCAACCTCGACGGGCAGGTCGTGGGCATCAACTCGGCGATCGCCACCGCCGGGCAGAGCAGCGGCTCGGTCGGCCTCGGCTTCGCGATCCCGGTCGACCAGGCCCGCCGGGTGGCCCAGGAGATCATGAACACCGGGCAGGCCACCAAGCCGGTGCTCGGCGTCCAGGGCTCCACGGGCGGCAGCACCTCCGGTTCGGACGGCGCGACCGTCGAGCAGGTCACCGCGGGCGGCCCGGCCGCGGCGGCGGGCCTGCAGCAGGGCGACGTCGTGACCAAGGTCGGGGACGCCTCCGTCAGCGACTTCTCCGACCTGATCGCCCGGATCGGCTCCTACGCCCCCGGCGACAAGGTCACGCTGACCGTGGGCTCCGGCGCCTCGGCCCGCACGGTGGAGGTCACGCTGGGCAGCACCCCGGACACCGGGGCCACGACCAGCAGCGGCGGCACCACCCAGGGCACCCCGCAGCAGCAGGAACCGCAGCAGCAGGACCCCTTCGGCGGCCTGAACCCCTTCGGACGCGGCGGCAACTGACCCCCGGTCTCACCGGACCGGGACCTCGCAGGCCGGGCGGCACCCCCTCACCGCCCGGTCTGCAACCATTTCTTGACGGCCTCGGTGTCCGCGCCCAGCGCGGGCGGGGTCCGGCGGTAGTCCGGCGGGGTGGCCGAGTAGTCGACGGGGTTGCGGACCGTCCCGACCCCGCCGCCCGGGTGCACGACGGGATCGAGACCGAGGCTCTCCGCCAGCGCGATCCCCTCGTCCACGGTGTTGATCGGGCCACAGGGCACCCCGGCCGCGCTGAGCACGTCGAACCACTCGTGGGCCCCGCGGACGGCGAGCTTCGCCAGCAGCAGCGGCCGCAGCTCCTCCCGGTTCCGGGTGCGGTCGACCATGGTGCCGAAGCGGGGGTCCGCCAGCAGCTCCGGTGCCTCGATCGCGCCGCAGAGCCTGCGGAACTGGTGGTCGTTGGCGGCGATCACGATGAGCTCGCCGTCGCCCGTGGGCAGCGGCTCGTAGGGGAAGAGCGAGAGGTGGGCGTTGCCCATCCGCGTGGGCACGACCCCGCCCGCCACCACCGCCGAGGTCTGGTTGACCAGGCTGGACAGCGCCGCGGACAGCAGGTTGGTCTTCACGTGCTGGCCCTCGCCGGTGAGGTCCCGGTGGCGCAGCGCCGCGACGACCGCCACCGCCGCGTGCAGGCCGGTGATCACGTCGAACACCGCGACCCCCGCCCGGACCGGCGGCCCGTCCGCCTCGCCGGTCAGGCTCATCAGGCCGGACGTGGCCTGCACCAGCAGGTCGTAGCCCCCGAGCCCGGCCCCGCCCTCGTCGCCGAACCCGCTGATCGAGCAGTAGACGACGCCGTCGTTGGCCGCGCGCACGGTCGGTTCGTCGAGCCCGAAGCGGGCCAGCGAGCCGGGCATGAAGTTCTCGATCAGCACGTCCGCGCGGGCGGCCAGGGCCTGTGCCGCGGCGAGGTCCTCGGCGTCGGTGAGGTCCAGGACCACGGAGTGCTTGTTGCGGTTGATCGAGAGGTAGTACGTGGCCTCGGGCCCGTCCCCGCGCTCGACGGTCGGCGGCTGCCAGGAGCGGGTGTCGTCCCCGCCCGGGCCCTCGACCTTGACGACGGTGGCGCCGAGGTCACCGAGCAGCATCGTGGCGTAGGGCCCGGCGAGCACACGGGAGAAGTCGGCGACGACCACTCCGGCCAGCGGCCCGGTAGGCGGCGGGCCTTCATCGAGGGGAGCCATCGCCCGACCCTAAGCCACGCCGAGATGAACCAGGGTGTCGTCGCGAGCATGATCGAACGACACCCTGGTTCCTCTCGGCGGGCTCTCGGCGGCCGTCAGAGGAGGACGGCGAGGACGATCAGGGCGATGCCGACGGCCGCGACACCCGCGCCCACGAACGCCCAGATCCGCTGGCCCTTGCGGGAGGAGTCGGTCAGCTCCTCCTCGGTCCTCGTGGACAGCACGAAGGGCGTCGAGGAGTCGCGCGGCGGGCGGATGACCAGCGGGCCGTCGCGGTCGTCGACCTCACCGAGGACGTACATCCGGGTGCCGGGGCGCAGCACGGACTCGGTGTGCTGGAAGCCGATCGTCTCGTCCCGGTCGCCGCCCATGAGCGCGCCCAGGACACCCGCCACGCCCGCCATCTGCGGGGCATGGGCCTGCTCGAAGCGGTCCACGACCTGCTCGGCGCCGTCGGGGCGGCGCCCACCGTGGTCGACGCCGATGGTGTGTCCGTCGCGCAGCAACGCCCAGCCGTGCGGCGAGGTCTGCTCGGAGACGGTCTCGGTGCGGGTGGTCACGCGGGTGTCGCCGTCGTTGTCCCGGTCGTAGTGCTTGTAGCGGCGCTGCACCCGGTACGAGTGCCACACGCAGTCGACCCCGGCGAGCTCCGAGCGCAGCATCCCGACCGGCGCGGGGGCCGTCTCGCCGACGACCTCGCACACCTTCCGGAACCGCCCGGGCCCGACCAGCTCGGTGGAGATGCGCTGCAGCTCCAGCAGTTCCGGGACGGACAGCGTCTCGGCCGCCATCATGGCGTGCGTCCTGGTCATGGACCGGGAGGCGGCCCACAGGCAGCCCCCGGCCGCCACCAGCAGGATGATCCCGATCCACAGCATCGTCGAAGTCCTTCCCTCGTCATGTGAGAAGAACGCTAGGCATCGGAGCCCGCCGGGTGAGGTGTGCTGCCACCACACCTCGCGGGTGCGTTAGCGCCGCCGACGCACGGGGTCCAGCCGCCTCAGCACGACGCCGGTCACCACGACCAGGACCACGCCCATGCCCACCAGGACACCGGCGCCGAGCAGGTAGTGCGCGGCGTCGTGGGTCCACAGTGGGTCCGCGCCGTCGCGAGCGGTGAGGTTGAGGTCGGCGGTCACGGCGCCCATCGCGAAGGCCCAGCGCGAGGGGATCAGCCAGGCGAGCTGTTCCAGGCCCGCCCGGTCGAACACGGGGAACAGGCCGCCGGACACCACCAGCTCGACCATCAGCACCAGGACCAGCAACGGCATGCCGCGGTCCGCATTGCCGATCGCCGCGGACACGACGAGGCCGAGCAGCATCGTCACCACGGTCACCCCGACGACGGCCAGCAGCACCTCCACCAGCCCGGAGCCGAGCAGCACGGGCGCGTCCGGCATCCGCCGCCCGACGAGCGCCAGCAGCGTGAACACCGCGGCCTGCAGCCCCGTGATCAGGCCGAGGACCAGCAGCTTCGAGATCAGGTACGCGGGCAGGGACAGGCCGATCGCGCGTTCGCGGACGTAGACGGGCCGTTCCTTCACCAGCTCGCGGATCGACGCCGCGATGCCCATCAGGGCGCCGCCCAGGATCAGCACCAGCATGAGCTGGCTCGGTTGGAACTCCTGCAGCCGGATGGCCTCCGCCGTACTGAGCCCCGAGTCGCCCGGGACGAGCCGGGCCAGGGCGGCCAGGACCAGCGGCAGCCCCAGCAGGAACAGCGCGTACTGCCGGTCCGCGGCGATCACCGCGAGGTAGCGGCGGCACAGCACCGACAGCTGTGTCCCGAACCCCTGCTGGCGGGGCGCGGCCTGCGGCGCCGCCCGCTCGACGATCCGGGGCATCCCCATCGTCGGCTGCGCCACGTACTGCACGTGCTGGCGGGACTCGCGGTAGCGGGCGGCCAGTGCCTCCCCGGGAACCCGCTCGAGCAGCTGGAACATCTCCGCGTAGTCCGGGGTCGCGAAGTAGTCGAGCGCCTCGCGCGGCGGGCCGAAGTAGGCCACGTGCCCGCCTGGGGCGAGCACGAGCAGCCGGTCGCAGAGGTCCAGGTTCAGCACCGAGTGCGTGACGACGACGACGGTGCGGCCGCCGTCGGCCAGCCCGCGCAGCGTCTGCATGACGGACTTGTCGAGGCCGGGATCGAGGCCGGAGGTGGGCTCGTCGAGGAACAGCAGGCTCGGCTTGGTCAAGAGCTCCAGCGCCACCGACGTGCGCTTGCGCTGCCCGCCCGAGAGCGTGTCGATCCGCTGCCCGGCCTGCTGGGTGAGGTTGAGCTCGGTCAGGACCTCGTCGATCCGGTGCTCCCGGTCCGCCTCGGTGACGTCGGTGGGGAAGCGCAGCCGCGCCGCGTACCGGAGCGCGCGGCGGACCGTGAGCTGCGGGTGCAGCACGTCGTCCTGCGGGACGAGGCCGATCCGGTAGCGCAGCTCGTCGTACTCGGCGTAGAGGTCGCGGCCTGCGTACCGGACCTCGCCGACGTCGGCCGGACGGGCGCCCGTCAGCGCGTTGAGCAGCGTGGACTTGCCGGCCCCTGACGGTCCGACCACAGCGAGCAGGCTCCGGCCGGGCAGCGCGAACGAGACGTCCCGCAGCAGGGTCTTGCCGGAGTCCGTGGTGACGCTCGCGCCCTGCACGGTGAACCCGACGTCGCCGGTGTCCTCGGCGGAGACGAGCCGGTCCCCGTGCAGCTGCAGCAGGGCGTGGCCGATGCCGATGACGTCCCGCGGGCCGATCTCGGCGGAGGTGATCCGGGTGCCGTTGACGAACGTGCCGTTGCCGGAGCCCAGGTCCACGATCCGCCAGCTGGGGCCGGTGCGGTGCAGCTCGGCGTGGCGGCGGGAGACGAGCAGGTCGTCGAGCACGACGTCGTTGTCCGGCAGTCTGCCGACCGTCAGCCGGGTGGTGAGGACGTGCCGGACGGAGGTCTCGCCACCCTGTCGGGCGAGGACGTCGGCGGGGCCTGCGAGACCCGGCGGGGGGAGCTGCGCCGACTCCGTCGGGGTGTGCGGGGCGGGCCGGACCTCGACGACGGCGGAGTCGTCCGTGTCGCCGAGCCGGACGCTCACCGGGCCCGCCAGCGGGAGCGAGGTGACGCGCCTGCCGTCGACCCAGGTGCCGTTGCGGGAGGCGTCGGTGAGCAGCCAGCCCTGCGCCGTCAGCTCCACGACGACGTGCCGCCGGGAGGCCCGCGGATGGCCCACGTCGAGGTCCGCCTCCGGGCCGCGGCCGATCACGAACGGCCGCCCGGCGGGAACCGGCAGCCGCCTGCCCCCCACGACGATCTCCAACGGGGGCGGTGACATGCGGTGGAAGATAGCGCTCCGTCCGGTTCGGGGCAGGGATCGAGGGGGCGTGCGCCGGTTACCCGCGAGTCATAGGATCGCGGCCACACCGCCCCGCGACACCTGTGGAGTCGACGATGACGAACTTGGCCGCGAACCTCGTGGCGACCGCCCACGAGCACGGGGGGCGCCCCGCGATCAAGCTCGACGACTACGTGCTGGACTACACCGCGCTGCACGCCGCGGCCGCCGCGGTGGCCGGAGACCTGCGCGAACGCGGCGTGGAGCCCGGCGACCGGGTCGGTCTCGTCCTGCCGAACGTGCCCGCCTACCCCGTGCTGTTCTACGGCGCGCTGCTCGCCGGCGCCGTCGTGGTCCCGATGAACCCGCTGCTCAAGGCCCGCGAGGTCGAGTACTACCTCAACGACTCCGGGATGAAGGTCGTCTACGGCTGGGACGGCTCCGGAGACGTCGTGCCCACGGCGGCCGAGGCCGTCGGGATCACCGGGATCGTGGTGCCCGCGACCGGGCCGACGGAGCTGGGCGGCACCCCGGTCGAGGAGCCCGTCGAGCGGGCGGACGACGACACCGCCGTCATCCTGTACACCTCCGGCACCACCGGACAGCCCAAGGGCGCGGAGCTCACGCACCACAACATGGCGTCGAACGCGGCGACCACGGTGGAGACGCTGATCGAGATCGGCCCCGAGGACGTCATCATGGGCTGCCTGCCCCTGTTCCACGTCTTCGGCCTCACGTGCGGGCTCAACGCGGCCGTCCGTGCGGGGGCGACGTTGACCCTGATCCCGCGGTTCGACCCGGCCAAGGCGCTCACCGTCGTCGGGCGCGACGAGGTCACGGTGTTCGAGGGCGTGCCCACGATGTACGCGGCGATGCTGCACTCCCCCGACGCGGGCGAGGCCGACATGTCGTCGCTGCGCACGTGCATCACCGGCGGCTCGGCCATGCCGGTGGAGATCCTGAGGTCGTTCGAGAAGGAGTTCGGCTGCGAGGTGTTCGAGGGCTACGGGCTCTCCGAGACCTCGCCCGTCGCCTCGTTCAACCAGCCCGGCCACGAGCGCAAGCCCGGCACGATCGGCTTCCAGGTCCGCGGGTGCGAGATGCGCGTGGTCGACGACGACGGCGTGGACGTCGCCGACGGCGAGCCCGGCGAGATCGCGATCCGCGGCGAGAACCTGATGAAGGGCTACTGGAACCGCCCCGAGGCCACCGCCGAGTCCATCCCCGACGGCTGGTTCCGCACGGGCGACATCGCCACGAAGGACGCCGACGGCTACTACACGATCGTCGACCGCAAGAAGGACCTGATCATCCGGGGCGGCTACAACGTCTACCCCCGCGAGGTCGAGGAGACCCTCTACGAGCACCCCGCCGTGGCCGAGGCCGCGGTGATCGGCATCAAGCACGCCGACCTCGGCGAGGAGATCGGCGCCGCCGTGGCGCTCAAGCCGGGCGCCGAGGCGGATCCCGAGGAGCTCAAGTCCTTCGTCCGCGAGCGCCTCGCCGCGTACAAGTACCCCCGCAGCGTGTGGCTCGTGGAGTCGCTGCCCAAGGGCCCGACCGGCAAGATCCTCCGCCGCGAGGTCGAGCCCCCCACCTCCTGACCTGTGGGTGGCGATAGTCGCCATGGCGCCTATCGCCACTCACGAGGTCAACGCGGCGGTGGTGGCGTCGGGGTCGGTGATCATCGCGTCGTGGCCCGCGGGCAGGTCGCGCCACTCCCATCCCGCGTCCTTGACGACGGCGTGGCCCGCCGCGATCGGGGCGTACTCCGGGTCGGTGCAGCGCAGGTAGGTGACCGGGAGGCCGTTGCCGAGCGGCCCGTCGAGGGCGAGCGGCTCCCGGTAGCTGCGCAACGGGTGCGGGCTGAGCCTGCGGGTGACCCATGCCGCGTCCTCGGGATCGGTCACGGCGAAGGACTCCGCGCTGGGCGGCGGCATGGCGATGCCGTGGCCGCGGCGCTTGGCGTCGATCTCGCGCTGCGCGACGACCTCGGGATCGACCGAGTCGAACGCCCGGCCGCCTGCCGGGACCACCAGGCCGTCGAGCAGCACGATCCGGCGGACGCGGTCGGCGGCGCGGTCCACCGCCCCGAGCACCGGCAGCGCGCCGAAGCTGTGCCCGACGAGCACGACCTCGGTGAGCTCCTCGGCCTCCAGCACCCCGACCACGTCCCGGACCATGGTGGTGAGCCCGACGTCCGGGCCCAGCAGGTGTGCGCGTTCGCCGAGGCCCGTCAGGGTCGGGGTGTGGACCGTGTGGCCCTGCGCGGTCAGCCGCTCGCGGACCCGGCGCCAGCACCACCCGCCGTGGAACGCCCCGTGTACCAGCACGTACGTGTCACCCATGCCCCACCTCCCGCGCCACTGCGGTCACGAGCCCCAGCCTGCCAGGCGCGGGGAGGCGCGGCAGCCCTGAGGGCCTGGTGATCATGCTTCGCGGTGATCAACAGGCCCTCACGCAGGTTTCGCGGCACCCGAACCTGCCTCAAGGCCTGATGATCATGCACAGTGGTGATCACGGCGAGGGCCTGATGATCACCGGGTGGGGGCCGGGGCCACCTCGGGCTGGTCTCCCACCGGCTCGGGTTGGCCCAGGTGGGTCAGCCAGCCTCGGAAGACGCGGTGCAGGTGCTCCGCGCCGATCACCTCGCCCGCCTCGGGGAACTCGGTCGGGGCGAGCAGGAAGCCGCGGCTCTGGGGGCCGCCCATCCCCCCGTGCGAGCCGACGTGCGGCTCGAAGGGCGAGGCGTCGTCGGTCGCGGGGTCGTAGCGGCTGTTGATCATGACGTCCGGGCAGTGCGGGAACGTGTCGACGCGACTGATCAGCTCGACCGCGTGCTCGCCGTAGTCCGCGAGCGGGTCCTCGCCGATCACCACGCCCGTCGCGAGCCGGTGCAACCCGTCCCGCCCCAGCACGACCGGACCGAACTCCGCGCTGCGGACCAGCACGAACCCCACACCCGGGTGGTCCACCAGGGAGGGCAGCAGGTCCGGGAACTCGCGCTCGATCGTCTCCAGCTCGACCCGGCCGGGGTGCTCGGTGAACGACACCATCGCCACGTGCCCCGACGGGCACACCACCACCCCCGGCGCCACCCGCGTGACCGCGCCCGGCCTGCCGGACTCCGTGCGGTGCTTCGCCGGGGACGCGCCCGCCTTCTG
>NZ_JACBXB010000589.1 GCF_013870575.1 Pseudonocardia pini | reverse complement strand
GCCGCGGACCACACGTCCATCACGTGGAAGGGGGCGATGCCGGAGCGGGCCGACGGACCGGGGAGCGTGGACGTCACGACGCGCCAGCCTACGAGCCCGCGGGCGGGACGGCGCCGGAACGCGCACGGGTCCTTCGGGGGGACCCGTGCGCGCCGGAGCGCCCCTGCCGGGCGGCGGTCAGGAGAGGCCCGCGCCCGGCGGGCGGATCAGCTCTCGAACTGGCCGGTGAGCACACCGACGACGTCGAAGACCTGCTTGTCGGTGGCCGCGACGGCCTCGTCCACGTACGCGCCGACCGGCTCCAGCGGCGGGGTGCCGTAGGTGACGTTCTCGTCGAGGTACGCGCCGACCGGCGCCAGGTCGGCCGCGGAGGCCGTGCCTGCCACCGCGAGCATCGCGGCCGGGGCGGCGAGGGCGGCGAAGCCGATCTTGGCCAGGGTGGCCTTGCGGGGAGCGTGCGAACCCATGGGGGTCTCACTTTCGCATCGGGGGAGTCGAGCATTCCTTCGGTCTCCGCCGCACCTCGCTGTGCGGCGGGACGTGGGAACCCTCACCCGTGCGGCGCCTCGTCATCAACCCGTGCCGAAGCGGTTAACACGCTCTTTGCACGATGATCACGTAGCCCACATGGCCTAATCGCGCTGCTCTGAAAGGGTCATCGCTGGTCACGTGTCATCTGGCGTGCATGCCGGATTCGCGAAGCCTCGAAACCGTGGCGGCAATACTTGTGTCATCTGAACGAAACATGAGCCACGGTCGCGTGAGCCGGAGATCACCGGCCGGGGACCGTCACCTCGCCCTTCTCCGCTCGTAGCCCGATGTCCGTGCGGTGGTGCGATCCCGTCAGGTGGACGCCCTCGAGACGCCGGTAGGCGTCCGCCCGGGCGGCCGCGAGGTCGGTCCCGGTCCCGACGACCGACAGCACCCGCCCGCCCGTGGAGACGACCGCGCCGTCCTCCCGCCGCCGGGTACCCGCATGCAGGACACCCGGGGCGTCGGAGCCGCTGATCACGTCCCCGAGGCGCGGGGTGCCGGGATAGCCCTCGGCGGCCACCACGACCGTCACGGCGGCCCCGTCGGCCCACTCCAGCGGCGGGTGCTCGGCCAGGGTGCCGACGGCGGTGGCGTTCAGCAGGGCCGCCAGCGGCGTGCGGAGCAGGGCCAGCACGACCTGGGTCTCGGGATCGCCGAACCGACAGTTGAACTCGATCACGGCGGGGCCGTTCGAGGTCAGCGCGAGGCCCGCGTAGAGCAGGCCGGTGAACGGGGTCCCCCGGCGGGCCATCTCGTCCGCCACGGGCTGCACGACGGCGGCCACCAACTCGTCCACCAGGGTCTCGCCCGCCCACGGCAGCGGCGCGTACGCGCCCATCCCGCCGGTGTTGGGCCCGGCGTCGCCGTCCCCGACCCGCTTGAAGTCCTGGGCGGGCACGAGCGGCACCACGGTGGTCCCGTCGACCAGACAGAACAGCGAGGCCTCGGGGCCGTCGAGGTAGGACTCGAGCAAGACGGGGTGGCCGTCGTCGAGCAGGTGCATGGCGTGGGCCCGGGCGAGCTCCAGGTCCTCGCTGACGACCACGCCCTTGCCCGCTGCCAGCCCGTCGTCCTTCACCACGTAGGGCGGGGTGAAACCGGCCAGCGCGGCGTCCAGGTCGGCGGGGCTGTCCACGATCAGCGACGACGCCGTGGGCACGCCCGCCGCGGCCATCACGTCCTTGGCGAAGGCCTTGGAGCCCTCGATCCGGGCCGCCTCGGCGCCGGGGCCGAAGCAGGCGAACCCGGCCGCGCGGACGGCGTCGGCCACCCCCGCCACCAGCGGGATCTCGGGCCCGATCACCACCAGGTCCGCCGTCCAGTCCCGGGCCAGCGCGACGACGGCCGCCCCGTCCTGGACGTCTAGCCCATGCTGCTCGGCCACGGCCGCGGTCCCGGCGTTGCCGGGGGCGCAGGCCAGCGCCGTCACCTGGGGGTCCTGCGCCAGGGCGAGGACGAGGGCATGTTCTCGGGCACCGCTCCCGACGACCAGTACGCGCACGGGCGCCAACACTAACGTCCTGACCGGCGGTGATCCTCGTCGCGTCGAGCCGACGAAGGTTCACCCGGAGTCCGTACCGTCGTCGCCGGCCCGACGTCTGCGGCAGCGACCCTGGCGTCTCCCTGCGGAAGGACCCCTGTGCCGCTCGTGATCGCCCACCGAGGTGCGTCCGGCTACCGTCCCGAGCACACTCTGGCGGGCTACGAGCTCGCCGCGCGGATGGGTGCCGACTACCTCGAGCCCGACCTCGTCAGCACGGCGGACGGCGTCCTCGTCGCGCGGCACGAGCCGATGATCGGCGGGACCACGGACGTCGCACTGCACCCCGGGTTCGCCGCCCGGCGCACGACCCGCACGGTCGACGGCGAGACCGTCACGGACTGGTTCGCGGACGACTTCACCCTCGCCGAGCTCCGGACGCTGCGCGCCGTCGAGCGGCTGCCGGAGCTGAGGCAGGGCAACACCGTCTACGACGGGCTGTTCGGCGTCCCGACCTTCGAGGAGATCCTCGAGCTGCGGGCCCGGCTGTCCCGGGAGCTCGGCCGCGAGATCGGCGTCTACCCGGAGACGAAGAACCCCACCTACCTCGCCGGACGCGGGCTGGCCTGCGAGCCCACGCTCGTCGCCGTGCTCCGGGCGCACGGCCTGGACCGCGCCGACTCCCCCGTGTTCGTGCAGTCCTTCGAGACCGCCAACCTGCGAGCACTGCACGACCAGCTCCCCGTCCGGCTGATCCAGCTGCTCGACGCCACCGGCGCACCCGCCGACCTGGTCGCCGCGGGCGACCCGCGGACCTACGCCGACCTCACCCGGCCCGCCGAGCTGGCCCGGATCGCCGGGTACGCCGCGGGCATCGGTCCCGCGAAGCAGCTGGTCATCCCCCCGGACGCCGGGCCGACGAGCCTCGTCGCCGACGCGCACGCCGCCGGCCTGCTGGTGCACGCCTACACGTTCCGCAACGAGAACTCGTTCCTGCCCACGGGCCTGCGCCGCGAGGGCCGCGCGGACCACTACGGGGACGTCCTCGCCGAGTACCGGGCCTTCGTCGACGCCGGCGTCGACGGGCTGTTCACCGACCACCCGGACACCGCCGTCGCCGCCCTCGCGCTCGCCACCACACGGTGATCGAGGGCGGCCCGCACGATCCGTCGCGAGCACACCCGATGGCCGACGGCTGCGACTCACCGCCGACCGCGAGCCCGTGATCACCGTTCTGGACCCATCACGGCCGTATACGGCGTCCTCGGGTCACAGATGGCGATCTCGAGGGTCCGCTCGCGGCCCCTGCCGGGCGGCTCCGCCCTCGATCACCCGCGGGGTGGGTGGCGCAGGTGGCCCAGGACGGACTCGGTCACCTCGGCGGGGCGCTCCTGGTGGGTGAAGTGCCCCGTGTCCAGGACGCGGTGGGTGTAGGGCCCGGTGACCCACCGTCGCGAGTCGCGCGCCGTGGACTCGAGCAGGCACGGGTCCGTGGCGCCGTGGACCTGCAGGACGGCTCGTCGACGACATCGTCGAGCAGGTCGACGCCACCCGCAGCATGTTGCTGGACACCTT
>NZ_JACBXB010000588.1 GCF_013870575.1 Pseudonocardia pini | reverse complement strand
CCGACGCGCTCGCCCACCCGGTGCACGAACGACTCGATCCGGCCGTACGCCGCGACGGCCTCGGCCAGCGCCGCGTCCGAGTACTCGATCGCGGACCGGTAGTGCGGCCCGACCAGGTAGTACCGCAGCTCGACGCCGCGGACCCGCTGCAGCAGCGCGTCGATCGACAACGTGTTGCCGAGCGACTTCGACATCTTCTCGCCGCCCATGGTCACCCAGGCGTTGTGCAGCCAGTAACGGGCGAACGGGTCCCCGGCCGCCTGCGACTGGGCACGCTCGTTCTCGTGGTGCGGGAACACCAGGTCCAGCCCGCCGCCGTGCAGGTCGAACTCCGGGCCGAGGTAGGCGGTGGCCATGGCCGAGCACTCGAGGTGCCAGCCGGGCCGCCCCTCGCCCCACGGCGTGGGCCAGGCGGGCTCGCCGCGCTTGGCGGCCTTCCAGAGCGTGAAGTCCAGCGGGTCCCGCTTGCCGGGCAGCTCGCCCTCGCCCTGCGCGACGTCGTCCACCTTCTGCCCGGACAACGCGCCGTAGCCGGGGAAGCTCCGCACGGAGAAGTACACGTCCCCGCCCGCGGCGTAGGCGTGCCCGCCCGCCATCAGCCGCTCGATGTAGGTGACCATCTGCGTGACGTGCCCGGTGGCCCGCGGCTCCAGCGACGCGGGCAGGCAGCCCAGCGCGGAGTACGCGGCGGCGAAGGCCCGCTCGTGCGTGGCCGCCCACTCCCACCAGGGACGACCCGCCTCGGCGGCCTTGCGGAGGATCTTGTCGTCGATGTCCGTGACGTTCCGGACGAAGGCGACGTCGAGCCCCGAGCGGGTGAGCCAGCGGCGCAGCACGTCGTAGTTCAGCGAGCTGCGGACGTGCCCGATGTGGGGGAGGCCCTGCACCGTGGCGCCACAGACGTACATCGACACGGCTCCGGTCCGCAGCGGGACGAAGTCGCGCTGCTTCCTGGTCAGGGTGTCGAAGAGTCGGACGCTCACCCTTACCAGGGTACGGACGCCCTGGTCCGCAGGTTACGGCAGGTCTGCATCACATTCCTCCAAGACGCCGGACGGTCCCCACGGCACGCTGGACGGCATGACACGCATCGAGCAGCTCTACCCCCGCCTGCCCGTCCGCGGGGCCGACGCGGCGATCGCCTTCTACCGCGACGCGTTCGGCGCCGACCTCGTCGAGCGGTACGCCGCGCCCACGGGCGAGGTCGTGCACGCCCTGCTGCGCGCGGGCGACGTCGTCTGGGCCGTGAAGGACGGCGACGAGTACGACCCCGCGCCGTCGGAGGGCGGCGGCTCGGCCATCCTCGCCCTCTACGTCGCGGACGCCGACGCGGTGGGGGCGGCGCTCGAGAAGGCCGGGGCGACGGTCCGCTTCCCGATCAGCGACCAGCCCTACGGCGAGCGCGGCGGCCGGTTCACCGACCCGTACGGGCACCAGTGGATGGTCGCGCAGCGGACCGAGGACCTGACCCCCGAGGAGGTCGAGGAGCGAACGAGGGCGATGTTCGAGTGACCGCCCCGACCGCATTATGGAGCCACAACTGTCGTTCGACGGGTCGAAAACGACAGTTGTGGCTCCATAATGCGGTCAGGTGGGGAGGAGGAGGGCGGTCGCGATCGCGGCGATGCCCTCGCCCCGGCCGGTGAGGCCGAGGCCGTCCGTGGTGGTGCCGGAGACGCTGACGGGGGCCTCCAACACCTCGCCGAGTACCTTCTGGGCCTCCGCGCGCCGACTGCCGATCTTGGGGTGGTTGCCGATCACCTGGACGGCGGCGTTGCCGACCCGCCAGCCCTCGGCGGTGAGCAGCCGGTGCACCTCGGCCAGCAGCGTGAGGCCGCTCGCGCCGGACCACTCGGGCCTGCCGGTGCCGAACACCGCGCCGAGATCGCCGAGGCCCGCGGCGGAGAGCAGGGCGTCGCACAGGGCGTGGCAGGCGACGTCGCCGTCGGAGTGGCCTGCGCACCCCGCGACGCCCTCCCACCGCAGCCCGGCGATCCAGCAGAGCCGCCCGGCCTCGACCGGGTGCACGTCGGTGCCGATGCCCGTCCTCATGCCTTCTCCAGCAACAGTTCCGCGATGTGCAGGTCCCACGGCGTCGTCACCTTGAAGGCGGCCGGATCACCCGGGACGGTGTGGACCTTCTCACCGACCCGCTCGACGAGCCCGGCGTCGTCCGTGGCCGCGGCGTCCACATCGGATGCGGCGTAGGCGGCCCACAACGTGGCGAACGCGAATCCCTGCGGGGTCTGCACGGCACGCAGCACGGAGCGGTCGACAGTGGACTCGACGATCCCGTCGGGGGTGACCCGCTTGACGGTGTCCGCCACCGGGAGCACCGGGACGACCGCCGGATGTCCGGCCCGCACGGCCGCCACGACGGAGGCGATCAGCGCGGGCGGGGTGAGCGGACGGGCGGCGTCGTGCACCAGGACGACATCCGCGTGACCTTCCGGGGTCGCCGCTCGTTCACCGCCGTGGACGGCGAGCAGCTCGAGCGCGAGGCGGACCGTCGCCGTGCGTTCGGCGCCGCCCGCGAGCACGGTGACGGGGCGCCCCGCGAAGAGCAGGCGCGCCTGGTCGACCAGCGCCTCGGGCACGCCGACGAGAACCTCGTCGACCGCGCCCGAGCGCAGCAGACCTTCGACCGCACGCACCACGACGGGCACGCCAGCCAACGGGACGAACGCCTTGGGCGCACCGGCGCCCAGACGCGTCCCCGATCCGGCGGCCGGGACGACCGCCGCGACTGTCACCGGACCGCTCAGGCGTTGGTGGTGGCCAGGACCTCGTCGAGCAGGGCCTCGGCCCGCTCCTCGTCCGTGCCCTCGGCGAGCGCGAGCTCACTGACCAGGATCTGCCGGGCCTTGGCGAGCATCCGCTTCTCGCCCGCGGACAGCCCCCGGTCCTTCTCGCGGCGCCACAGGTCGCGGACGACCTCGGCCACCTTGTTCACGTCTCCCGACGCGAGCTTCTCCAGGTTCGCCTTGTACCGGCGCGACCAGTTGGTGGGCTCCTCGGTGTGCGGCGTGCGCAGCACCTCGAAGACCTTGTCCAGTCCCTCTTGGCCCACGACATCGCGAACGCCCACCACCTCGGCGTTCTCGGCGGGAACACGCACCGTCAGGTCACCCTGGGCGACCTTGAGGACGAGGTACTTGCGCTCCTCGCCCTTGATGGTCCTAGTCTCGATCGCCTCGATGAGCGCGGCACCGTGGTGCGGGTAGACGACGGTCTCTCCGACCTTGAAAACCATGTGTCCTCTGGCCCCTTTCGCTGTACCCAGGTTAACACGACCGGCCCGTCCCCCGTCCGCCGGGCAGGGCCATCGTCGCAGGTCAGGGGGTTGACATCTCGTCCAAAACATGCAGACGCAGGTACGTACGCGCACACGGGTGTGACGGATGCGCACCGAGTGCACGAACACCGCGGGCCTCCGACTAGGCTGCTCGCGCAAGTGCCGGCCCCCAGGAAGGACACCGCACCGTGAGCCGCGCGTCCGCCACCATCCAGCGCCGCTGGGCGCCCTCGCGTCGAGCAAGTCCGAGATGGTGAGGCGGGCGCAAGACGGCCTCATCGAGCTCTCGGACCT
>NZ_JACBXB010000587.1 GCF_013870575.1 Pseudonocardia pini | reverse complement strand
TGCGGTGGACTGGTTCGCCCCCGTCGTCCCCGGCGCCCCACCTCCGCCCCGCCGCGTGCTGCTGCCGCGGGAGGACGAGGCGGACGGCGTCGTCCGCAGGCGGTCCTGACCGCGCGGAAACCCGGTGGGGGCTGCGCACTAGCATCGAGGGGACCATCCCGCACGTCCCGGAGGAGACCCTCGTGTCCGCAGCACCCGCCCCGCCCGCGTCCGCGCCGATCCTGGTGCCGGCCGGGACCACGGCGGGCGCCCGTGTCCGGGAGGGGGGCCTGCCCACGAGCGGGCCCCAGGCCGTCGTCGTCGTCAAGGACGCCGCGGGCACCCTGCGGGACCTGGCGTGGGCCCCCGAGGCGGACGCCGAGGTCACCGTCGTCACCGCGGACACCGACGAGGGTCGCAGCGTGATCCGGCACTCGGCCGCGCACGTCCTCGCGCAGGCGGTCCAGCAGCTGTACCCGGAGGCCAAGCTCGGCATCGGCCCGCCGATCACGGACGGCTTCTACTACGACTTCGACGTCGAGAGGCCCTTCACGCCGGAGGACCTCAAGAAGCTCGAGTCGGCGATGAAGAAGATCATCAAGTCCGGCCAGCGCTTCTCGCGGCGGCTGTTCGCGTCGAAGGACGAGGCGCGCGCCGAGCTGAAGGGCGAGCCCTACAAGCTCGAGCTGATCGACCTCAAGGGGCCCGAGGAGGACGTGGTCGAGATCGACTCCTCCGGGGAGCTCACGATCTACGACAACGTGCACGCCCACACCGGCGCCACCGTCTGGTCGGACCTCTGCCGCGGCCCGCACCTGCCCACCACCAAGTACATCCCGGCGTTCACCCTCACCCGCACCGCGGCCGCCTACTGGCGGGGGAGTGAGAAGAACCCGCAGCTCCAGCGCATCTACGGCACCGCCTGGGAGTCCCAGGAGGCGCTCGACGCGCACCTGGAGCGCGTCGCCGAGGCCGAGCGCCGCGACCACCGCCGTCTCGGCGCCGAGCTGGACCTGTTCTCGTTCCCGGACCAGATCGGCTCCGGCCTCGCGGTCTTCCACCCCAAGGGCGGCGTGATCCGCAAGGAGCTGGAGGACTACTCGCGGCGGCAGCACGAGCGGGCCGGGTACGAGTTCGTCAACACCCCGCACATCACCAAGGGGCAGCTGTTCCGCACCTCCGGCCACCTCGAGTGGTACGAGGAGGGCATGTACCCGGGCATGATCCTCGACGAGGAGCTGAACGCCGACGGGACCGTCCGCAAGCCCGGCCAGGACTACTACCTGAAGCCGATGAACTGCCCGATGCACAACCTGATCTTCGACGCGCGCGGGCGCAGCTACCGCGAGCTGCCGTTGCGGCTCTTCGAGTTCGGGACCGTGTACCGGTACGAGAAGTCCGGCGTGGTGCACGGGCTGACCCGCGCCCGCGGCTTCACCCAGGACGACGCGCACATCTACTGCACCGAGGACCAGATGGAGGGCGAGATCGCCTCCCTGCTGGACTTCGTGCTGAACCTGTTGCGGGACTACGGGCTCGACGACTTCTACCTCGAGATCTCCACGCGGAACCCGGCGAAGTCCATCGGGTCGGACGAGGAGTGGGAGCGCGCCACCTCGGTGCTGCGCAAGGTGGCCGAGGAGACGGGGCTCCAGCTCACCGAGGACCCGGGCGGCGCCGCCTTCTACGCGCCCAAGATCAGCGTGCAGACGAAGGACGCGATCGGTCGCAGCTGGCAGATGTCCACCATCCAGGTCGACCTGATGCTGCCGGAGCGCTTCGACCTCGAGTACACGGCGTCGGACGGCTCCCGCAAGCGCCCGGTCATGATCCACCGCGCCCTGTTCGGGTCCATCGAGCGGTTCTTCGGCGTGCTGCTGGAGCACTACGCGGGCGCCTTCCCGGCGTGGCTGGCGCCGGTCCAGGCCGTCGCGATCCCGGTCACGGACGAGCAGGTCCCGGCCGTGGAGGAGATCGTGGGGCTGCTGCGGGAGCGGGGTGTGCGCGTCGACCTGGACTCCGGGGACGACCGGATGCAGAAGAAGATCCGCACCCACACGCTGCAGAAGGTGCCCTTCCTGCTGCTCGCGGGCGCGCGGGACATCGAGGCGGGCGCGGTGAGCTTCCGCTTCCGCGACGGCAGCCAGGTCAACGGGATCCCCGTCGCCCGGGCCGTCGAGGCGATCGTGAGCTGGGTCGCGAGCCGCAGCAACGTGAACCCGACCGCCGAGACGTTCGCTGTCTAGGATCGGCTCCGTGCCCGACGAGCCCGAGCTGGAGCCGATCGACGGCGTCGGCACCCCGGACGGGTTCCGGCGGCTCTGGACACCGCACCGGCTCGCCTACATCAAGGAGGCGGGGGAGGGCGGGGGCTGCCCGTTCTGCCGCATCCCCTCCCTGCCCGACGCCGACGGGCTCGTCGTGGCGCGCGGGGAGACGGTGTTCGCGCTGCTCAACCTGCACCCGTACAACCCCGGGCACCTCATGGTGCTGCCGTACCGGCACGTCGCGGACCTCGAGGACCTCACCGCGGCGGAGTCCGCGGAGCTGATGCTGTTCACCCAGCGGGCGCTGCGGGCCATGCGGAAGGTGTCGGCGCCGCACGCCTTCAACACCGGGCTCAACCTGGGGACGGTGGCGGGCGGGTCGCTCGCCGAGCACCTCCACCAGCACGTGGTGCCCCGCTGGGGCGGGGACGCGAACTTCATCGCGGTCGTCGGGCAGACGAAGGTGATCCCGCAGCTGCTCAGCGAGACCCGCGAGCTGCTGGCCGGGGCCTGGGAGCCCGACTGGGAACCCGCTGAGAGCCCGGCCGGGACCGGCACCGGGGACGTCACACCGGGCGACTAGGCTGGCGCCCCACCCACCCGCGCAGCCCGCTGCGCGCGACCGGCAGGAGTCGGCCCCACCCGATGCTCAACGTCGTCGCCCGAGTCCACGTCAACCGGGTCACCGACCCGATCGGCCGTGCCCTGGTGTCGCGAGGGGTCACGCCGGACGTCGTCACGGTGATCGGGACGGTCGGCGCCTCGGCCGCCGCGCTCTGGTTCCTGCCGCGCGGCGAGCTGGTCCTCGCACCCTGGGTGATCACCCTGTTCGTGCTGCTGGACCTGGTCGACGGCGCCATGGCGCGCGCCCGCGGGCGCGGGACCCCGTTCGGCGCGGTGCTCGACTCCACCTGCGACCGGGTCGCCGACGGCGCCCTGTTCGCCGGGCTGGTGTGGTGGTGCCTGGGGGTGGGGGACGAGCGCGTGCTCGGCGTGGCCGCCCTGCTCTGCCTGGTCACCAGCCAGCTCATCTCGTACGTCAAGGCGCGGGCCGAGGGCATGGGCCTCGACGCCGACGGCGGCCTGGTCGAGCGCGCCGAGCGGCTGATCGTGGTGCTGCTGGGCACGTTCCTGCACGGCGTCGGGGTGCCGTACGCGCTGCACGTGGCGTTGTGGGGCCTGGCCGCGGCGTCGGTGTTCACCGTCTTCCAACGGCTGGTGCTGGTGTACCGCAGCGCCCAGCGGGCCGGGGAGCCCGAGCGGTGAACGCCGCCGAGCTCGGCTACACCGCGGCGTGGCACGTGCTGCGGCACGTCCCGCAGCCCGTCGCCGCGGGCGGGTTCCAC
>NZ_JACBXB010000586.1 GCF_013870575.1 Pseudonocardia pini | reverse complement strand
CGCCGGTGCGCACGTCGTCGGCCAGGTCGGGCAGGGCGTTGAGCAGGTGTGCGCCCACGCCGAGGCAGGCACCCGCGAGAGTCGTCCACCACGGCGGCCACGCCGGGGCGTCCCCCGCGAGGGAGACGACCGCGGGCAGGGAGCCGAAGGCCACGGCGTACGGCGCCCAGGAGAGCGGGGTGGCCTTGAGGCCGAGGTTGTAGGCGTGGCCGGGAACGAGGCACAGCAGCACGTGCACCAGCCCGCTGCGCCAGCCCGCCGCGAACGACAGCGCCAGGCAGGCGCCCGCTGCGACTGCCAGCGCGCCCCCGACCAGCGCGATCGTGGTCCGGCCCGTCGCCAGGGGCTTGTCCGCGCGGCCGACGGCGCGGTCGCGGCCGACGTCGACCAGGTCGTTCGCCCAGCCGATGGTGAGCTGCCCGGCCAGGACGGCGCCGACCACGAGGACGGCGGAGGCGGGGGACAGCCCGTCGCTGACCGCGAGCAGGGCGGCGACGAGCGTGACCACGGCGGCGGGGCCCGGGTGGGCTGTCGCGAGGAGGTCGGCCAGACGCTGCCTGCTGCCGACCAGAGTGGTCTGGGGCACGGTGGGTCCCTTGCTCGGGAGGGATCCACACCGAGGTCCGGGGCGTGAGGTCCGAGCATCGCTGCTCCGGACCGACGGTAGGCCGCACGTGCGTGGCGGGCAACCCCGCAGCGGACTCGCTAGGTTGGGGCCGGTGGCCGACGACCGGGACGAGACCCTCGCCGAGGAGTTCGCTGACATCGCTCGGCTCCTGCAGGCCGAGACCGGCGTGCTGTCGACCCAGGAGCGGGTCACGCGGGTCGCGACGAAGACCGTCCGGGGCTGCGACCACGCGGCGATCTCGCTGATCGGCCGGAACGGCGTCGTCCGGACGGTGGGTGCGACGGACGACGTGCCGGCGCGGGTCGACCGGCTCCAGTACGAGCTCGGCGAGGGCCCGTGCGTGGACGCGATCCGGACGCACGAGGTGTACCTGACCGGCGACCTGGCCACCGAGGTGCGCTGGCCACGGTTCGCCTCCCGGGCCGTGGCGGAGACCGGGGTGCGGAGCATGCTCGCGCTGCGGCTCTTCGCGCAGGAGGACACCTTCGGCGCGCTCAACCTCTACTCCCGGTCCACGGACGCCTTCGACCCCCACGCCCGTGCGGTGGCCGCCATCCTCGCGGCCCAC
Organism: Pseudonocardia pini; assembly: GCF_013870575.1. Classification (GTDB taxonomy): domain Bacteria; phylum Actinomycetota; class Actinomycetes; order Mycobacteriales; family Pseudonocardiaceae; genus Pseudonocardia; species Pseudonocardia pini. The sequence continues at coordinate 2,398 of NZ_JACBXB010000586.1, read as the reverse complement.
GCCGCCGTCGCCATGCGGGCGGCGCAGCAGCGGGACCAGGCCGAGCACCTCGGGGCCGCGTTGGAGAGCAACCGTCGGATCGGGATGGCCATGGGAGTGCTGATGGCCCGCGGGCAGCTCAGCGAGGACGCGGCGTTCGCCCTGTTGCGCCGCGCCTCCCAACACCTCAACGTGAAGCTGCGAGACATCGCCGACACGATCGTCGAGACGGGGGAGGCCCCCGAGCTGCCGTGACCCGGCGCCGTCACCCCGACCGAGGAGCCCGCGGAGGTCGCGACCGGAGTGGGGTCACCGCGCCGGCTTCGCTCCCGCGGGTCGGGTGTGCGCCGACTCGGCGGCCACCCACGCGGTGATGCTCTCGGCGAGGAGGGGGACCTGGAGCCGGGCCCACGGCGAGAGGGCCGACCCGGACCTCGCGGCCTCGTCCTGGAGATGGCTCCAGGACCACCACGTCCACGTCTCGACCTCGTCCGGCCGGGCGAGCGGCACCTCGGCGATCCGGCACACCAGGACGGGACAGCGCTCGTTCTCCTCCACCCCGGCGTGCGAGGCGCGGTAGCCGAAGTCCGGCAGGACCATCCACAGGTCGAGGGGGCGCACGCCGAGCTCGTAGAGCATCCGGCGACGGACGGCGTCGGCCACCGGCTCACCGGGGGCGGGATGCCCGCAGCAGGTGTTCGTCCAGACCAGGGGGAACGTCCGCTTGAGGCGGGAGCGCTGGGTGACCAGGACCCGCCCGGCGTCGTCGAACCCGTAACACGAGAAGCCGAGATGGAGCGGGGTGGTGGCGCCGTGCACCGTGCTCTTGTCGGCGGCGCCGACCGCCCGCCCCTCGGGATCGAGCAGGACGACCTGTTCCATGGGTTCCTTCCGGGAGGAGGGTCGTGCGGGGCGCCCCGACCGTGGGGGCGTGCCGGACCCCTCCGCCGGCACGACCGAGGGCGGGGCCGTGCGCGCGCCGCGGTGACGGTCCGGGTGGGGTCGCGTTCCCCGACCGGCGACGACCCGACACCTGGCCTCCCTCCCCGACGCTGGACACACGGAAGAACCCGCGTCGCCGGGGTCAGGGGCGGCATGGGGCGCGAGGGCATCGCGCCGACGAGCCGGGACAGTCCGCGAAGGAGCGGAGCCCGGCTCGCCCCAACCGTGACACAGCGACCGGGGAGCGGCAAGGGGGCCGCCGGAGGGGTAGGGTCCGGGCACGCGTCGGTGCCCGGCCATCTCCTCGTCGCACCCCCAACCACGTTCGCGAGGAGCAGGAGGCCCGGTGAGCCGGTCAGGCCCGCACGTGGGCGACACGCGGTGCCGTCGTGGGTGACGGCCGTGGGTGACATGGGTGCCGTGACGGCCAAGCTCGCGGGCATGGTGGCCGACGTCCTCGACGAGCAGGAGGTCGCCCGCCGGGTGTGCGAGGCCTGCGTCGCGGGGCTGGACGTCGACGGTGCCGCGATCTCGGTGCAGACCGCCGCGGCCTCCCGGCGCACCCTGTGGGCGACCGACGGGGTCGCCGTCGTCCTGGAGGACCTCCAGTTCACGCTCAACGAGGGCGTCTGCGTCGAGGCCGCGACGAGCGGGCTCCCGGTGCTCGTCGAGGACCTCGGCCGCGAGGGCGGACGGCGGTGGCCCGTCTTCACGGCGGAGGTCGCCGAGCGGACCCCGGCGCAGGCGCTGTTCGCCCTGCCCCTGCGGTGGGGCGCGGTGACCATCGGAGTGCTGGACCTGTATCGACTCAGGACCGGGGGACTGGCCGCCGGACAGTGGCAGGATCTGGTGCGTGCGGTCGAGGTCGCCGCGCTGCTGCTGCTCGGGGTGCGCACGAGGCCCCGGCCGGAGCCCCGCGTGGTCCCCGGTGCGGAACGTGTCGACAGCGGGTACCCCGAGAGCGTCGGTGAGGACTGGATGAACGGCGGACTGTTCCGGAGGCCGGAGATCCACCAGGCCACCGGCATGGTGCTCGCCCAGCTCGGGATCGGGCCGGAGGAGGCACTGGCCCGGATGCGGGCCCGGGCGTACGGCGAGCAGCGGCTGCTGATCGACGTGGCACGCGACGTGGTGGCACGGCGCTTGGTGTTCACCGAGGAGATGAAGTAATGGCCATCGAGTTCGAGCCGCGCGAGCCGGGGGGACACGACGTCTCGTCCGGTGGGCGGGAGCAGCAGGTCGCCCGGGCGTTCGTCGAGCTGGCGGACACACTGGTCGACGACTACGACATGATCGATCTCCTCGACCGGCTCGTGTCGCACAGCGTGCGGCTGCTGGCGGTCGACGCCGCGGCGATCATGCTCGCCGACGCGGGCGGGGGGCTGCGCACCGTCGCGTCGTCGAGCGAGGACGCCGAGCTGATGGAGGTGCTGCAGGTGCAGTCCGGCCAGGGCCCGTGCGTCGACTGCGTGCGGAC
>NZ_JACBXB010000585.1 GCF_013870575.1 Pseudonocardia pini | reverse complement strand
CCGCCGGTGGCAGCTCGGCGGGCAGCCAGCCCGTCCGCGGCCGGTCCTCGGGGCCGGTGGAGAGCGCGGCCCGGATCGCCGCGGTGTCCGGCCTGCGGGCGGGGTCGCGGTCCAGGCAGGACCGGACCAGACCGAGCAGGGGCTCCGGGACGCCGGTGAGGTCCGGCTCGGTGTGCACGGTCCGGTACAGCAGGGCGTTGACGTCCCCGGTGCCGAACGGAGGCCTGCCGGTCGCGGCGTAGGCGAGGACGCCGCCGAGGGCGAAGACGTCCCCCGCGGGCTCGGAGCGGGCGCGGGTGATCTGCTCGGGCGCGATGAACCCCGGCGACCCGACGACGGCGCCGGTGCGGGTCAGCACGGTCGCGTCCGCGGCGCGGGCGATGCCGAAGTCGATGACCTTGGGCCCGTCCGCGCCGAGGAGCACGTTGGCGGGCTTGAGGTCGCGGTGCACGATCCCGGCGCCGTGGATGGCGGTGAGCGCGTCGGCCAGGCCGATCCCGAGCATCCGCACCTGCTCGACGGGCATCGGCCCGTGGATGCCGACCGCCTCGCGCAGGGACGGGGCCGGCACGTACTCGGTGGCGAGCCAGGGCGGGTCGGCCTCGGCGTCGGCGCCCAGCAGGGCCGCGGTGTACGGGCTGCGGACCCGGGAGGCGGCCTCGATCTCGTGCCCGAAGCGGGCGCGGAACTCCGGGTCGCCCGCGAGGTCCGCGCGGACCACCTTCACCGCCGCGGTGCCCGCCCGGCCCCGGCCCAGGTAGACCCGCCCCATCCCACCCTCGCCGAGCAGCCGGGTCAGCGTGAAGCCGCCGAGGGAGCGGGGGTCGGACACGCCCTCAGATTAGGCCCTGGCTACGCCGCGGCCGCGGGGGCCGCGATGGTGACCGGGGTACCCCAGTCCCGGTAGTCCGCGGTGAGGGTCAGGGTGCCGATGCCCGGGAGGGTCTGGCGGGACTCGGTGCGCAGCGGGCGGTTGGCCGCGTCGACCCACAGGGTGGAGGAGATCCGGGTGAGCCCGCTCTCCAGCTGGCCGCGCAGGGCGGCGCGCGCACCCGGGTCCGGCTCCTGCTCCACGGCCCGCGCGAGGTCGATCACCACCAGGTACCGCACGGCCTGGACCCCCTCGACGGTGTCGTCCACGGCATCGGCCACCAGGGCCGCCTCCCGGTAGCGGGCGAGGTTGGCCGTGGGGTCCGCGGTGTCCGCGAGGTTGGCGGCCACGGTCGCCCACTGCTTCTCCGGTGTGCCGGTGGCGGCCTGGTCGATGCGGGCCCACCCGTCCGCGACCTGCCGGAACACGGTCCCGCCGCGCAGCACGACGACGGCCGACTCCTCCGGCGCCCGCCCGTCGACCGTGACGGTCTGGGTGAACTGGGCGGACACCCCGCCGCCCTGCTCCACGCGCAGGGCCCCGGCCCCGGCGACCTGGGCGGGCGGGCCGCCCGCGTCCACCCGGCCGCTGAGCCGCAGGCCCGCGGTGCGGTCCGTGCGCTGCCGGACGGTGACGGCGGTGAGCAGGTCCGCGGCCGCGTAGTACTTGGGCAGGCCGGGCGCGGCGGTCTCGTCGGAGTTCCCGCGGGCACAGGACACCACGGAGGCCAGGACCGCGAGCACGGCACACGCCACCAGGACGAGCACCCCGGTACGCCTCTCCTGCCGCACGCGACCCCCCTCGGAACGAAGAGCCGAGGCTAACGGTCCGCGGAGGGCGTTCCGGGCGGTGCGGCGCGTAGTGCGACGAGCACGCGGCGCAGTGCGGCGAGCCGCCCCGGCTGCAGGACACCGTCGGTCACCCGCCCGCCGACCCGGAGTGCGCGCTCGACGCGCGGGCACTCCTCGACGGCGGCGGCGAGGTCCTCGAACGCGGCGATGACGGCGTCCGGCGTGACGTGCGCGAGCCCGAAGGACCGTACGCCGGGGGTGTCCACGACCCAGCCGCCCTCGATCGGCAACGCGAGCGCGGCGACGGTCGTGTGCCTGCCCTTGCCGACGCCCGAGACCACGCCGGTGCGCTGTACGGCGTCCGGGACCAGGGCGTTGACCAGAGTGGACTTGCCGACGCCGGAGTGCCCGACCAACGCCGAGACCTGCCCGTCGAGCAGGGCGGCGAGCTCGGTCGGGAACTCCCCGCGTCGGGTCACGACGATCGGGAGGCCCAGGTCCGCGTAGAGCGCGGCGAACGGCCCGGGATCGGCGAGGTCGGACTTGGTGAGGCAGAGGACCGGCGTGAGGCCACCCGCGTAGGCCGCGACCAGGCAGCGGTCCACGAACCCCTCTCGCGGCTCCGGGTCCGCGAGCGCGGTCACGATCACGAGCTGGTCGGCGTTGGCCACCACGATCCGCTCGAAGGGGTCCGTGTCGTCCGCGGTGCGGCGCAGCAGGGTCCGCCGCTCCTCGACCCGCACGATCCGCGCCAGCGTGTCCGGCGCACCGGACAGGTCCCCGACGATCCCCACCCGGTCCCCGACGACGATCGGCGAGCGGCCGAGCTCGCGGGCCCGCATCGCGGTGACGGGCGGCCGGTCGGGATCCCCGGCGGGCGCGCAGGTCCACCGGCCGCGGTCCACCACGGTGACCATGGCCTCGACGGCGTCGGCGTGGTCCGGGCGGCGCTTCGTGCGCGGGCGGGAGCCCCGGCCGGGGCGGACCCGGACGTCGGTCTCGTCGTACTCGCGGGGCTTGCCCATCAGCGGCGCCTCACCCGAGCAGGGCCGCCCACCGGCCCGGGAAGTCCGGGATCGTCTTCGCCGTGCAGGTCACGTCGTCGACCGCCAGCCCGGGGACCCGCAGCCCGACGATCGCGCCCGCGGTCGCCATCCGGTGGTCCGCGTAGGCGCCCCACGGACGCTCGGACGCGGCGAGGGTGCCCGGCCGGATCTGCAGGCCGTCCTCGGTCTCGGTCACGTCCGCGCCGACGGCCGCGAGCTCGGTGCGCAGCGCGGCCAGCCGGTCCGTCTCGTGGCCGCGGATGTGCGCGACACCGCGGATCACGCTGGGGGAGTCCGCGAGCGCGGCCAGGGCGGCGACGGTGGGGGTGAGCTCGGAGGCCTCGTGCAGGTCGACGTCGATCCCGTGCAGCTCTCCGCCGCGGACGGTCATGCCCTCGGCGCGGGCCTCCACGGTGGCCCCCATCCGGGCCAGGACCTCGAGGATCTCGGTCCCGGGCTGGGTGGAGTCCGCGGGCCAGCCGGTCACGGTGACCTCGCCTTCGGTGGCCGCCGCGGCGGCGAGGAACACCGACGCGTTGGACAGGTCCGGCTCGACGGCCCAGGTCCGGGCCGCGATCGGGCCGGGCTCGACCCGCCAGGTGTTCGGCTCCGAGTCGTCGACGACCACGCCGGCCTCGCGGAGCATCGCCACGGTCATGTCGATGTGGGGCAGGCTCGGGACGGGCTTGCCGTCGTGGTGCACGGTCACGCCCTTGTCGAACCGGGCGCCGGAGAGCAGCAGGCCGGACACGAACTGGCTCGAGGCCGAGGCGTCGATCGTGACGTGCCCGCCGGTCAGCCCGCCCGCACCGTGCAGGACGAAGGGGAGCCGGTCGCCGTCGACCGTCGCGCCCAGGGCGCGGAGGGCGTCGAGGACGGTGTCCATGG
>NZ_JACBXB010000584.1 GCF_013870575.1 Pseudonocardia pini | reverse complement strand
GAGCACCCGGTCCGCGGTGCGCTCCACGAGAAGCAGGTCCATCCGCAGGCCGCGCACCTCCAGCTCGCGTTCGGGGGCGATCCGCAGCCGTCCGGACACCGTGGCGCCGGGGGCGACGGAGCGGTCGGGGATCTCGACCGTGACCTGTGCGGGCCCCCGCGACCGGGTCCCACTCCGCCCCGGGCCGGGCAGCGCCAGGACGGTGACCGGGTGCCGCTCGTCGACCGGCTGCCCGGTCCCGCGCCCGATGACCTGCACGCACCACGTCGACCGGACGCGGCGGCCCTCGCTGCTCGGCGCCCCCCAGAGGTCGGAGAGCTCCATGTCGTAGCGGAAGTCCTCCGGGTCGTCGACGAGCGGCTCGCCGTCCCCGTCGTCCTCCGGTGCGGTGGTGCGTTCCGGGACCTGCAGCTCGACGGCGTACTCGGTCGTCCGGCCGCCCTTCATCGGCTCCTCCGCCACGAGGAACCGCCCGTCGACGGCCCACGAGTCGGTCCAGGACGAGCCGTCGGTGACGGTGTCGGCGTGCAGCAGGGCGACCGACACCTCGGGCGAGTCCAGATCGGCGCTCGGCGTGAGGCGGACGGTGGCCCGCACGAGCTCGCCCGGGCGGTAGGTGTCGCGGTCGGTGCGGATCTCCACCGCGAGCGACGAACGGCGTCTCCCGAAGATCATGCCTCGGTCACGAACCGCCCGAACCGGACGTAGGTCCCCGAGCTGCACTCCACGAGGACCGCGAGCTCGGGCCCCCGCCGCTCGACCAGGGTGAACGCCGAGACCCGCACGGGACGGGCCGGGATCACCACGTCCTCCCCCGCCCGCACCCGCGCGTAGGCCCGCTTGCCGTCGATCTTGACCGCGCTCACCGACGACGGGACCTGCTCGATGTCGCCGGTCAGCGCGGCGATCCCGGCCGCGACCGCCTCGTCCGTGACACCCGCCGGGTCGACCTCGGCGAGCACCTCCCCCTCGGCGTCGTCCGTGGTCGTCGAGGCGCCGAGCCGGATCGTCGCGGTGTAGGCCTTGGTGTCCAGGGCGAGGTGCCCGAGCAGCTTGGTCCCGCGCTCCACGCCGCAGACCAGCACCCCGGTGGCCATCGGGTCGAGCGTGCCCGCGTGCCCCACCCTGCGGGTGCGCAGGATGCGGCGCAGGCGGGACACGACGTCGTGGGAGGTCATCCCCCCGGGCTTGTCGACGACGACGAGTCCACCTGCGACGAGATCACGGTCCGGCACACGGGGAGGCTACTTCCCGAGCCGGTACCCCACCCCGCGCGCCGTCACGATCACCTCGGGCCTGCCCAGCTTCGACCGCACCAACCCCACGTGCGCCTCCAGCGTCCGCCGCGCCGCGTGTCTGTCCCTGGCGTCCACCGTGCCCCACACCTCGTCGAGCAGCTCGTCTCGCGCCACGACCGCGCCCTCGCGCCGGGCCAGCGCCGCGAGCAGGTCGAACTCCTTGCGCGCCAACGCGACCTCGGCTCCGTCGACGCTCACCGACCGGCGCGCCAGGTCGATCTCCACGTCCCCCGCGACGACCGCGGGCGCCACCCCGAGCCCCCGCGTGCGGCGCAGCACGGCGTCGATGCGGGCCAGCAGCTCCTCGACCAGGAACGGCTTCACGATGTAGTCGTCCGCGCCGTTGCGCAGCCCGGCGACCCGCGCCTCCACCGCCCCGCGGCCGGTGACGGCGAGGATCGGCACCCGCGACACCTCGCGGATCCCGCGGCAGACCCCGATCCCGTCCCGGTCGGGCAGCCCCATGTCCAACAGCACGACGTCGGGCGCGGCGTCGACCACGGCCGCGAGCGCGGCCGCGCCGCTGGTCACGTGCTGGACGCGGAACCCGTTCGCCGCCAGCGCCTTCGCCACGGCGGCGCCCAGCACGGCGTCGTCCTCGACCAACAGTGCCCGCACCGTCCGTTTGCTCCCGTCCTGCGAAACCTCAAGGCCCGCCCAATTATGGATGCGCACACCCTGACATGGCGCCGGTCACGTTCCTACCGTGCCGACCAGCAGCGGACGTCGAGGAGGACGAGACGTGTCAACCACGCAAGCGCAGACGGCACCGAAGAAGCGCTTCTTCACACAACTCTGGTTCTGGGTCCTGGTCGGCATCGCCCTCGGCATCGTGTTCGGGCTGGTCGCCCCCGACGCCGCCAAGGGGGTGAAGTGGCTCGCCGACGGCTTCATCCAGATGATCAAGGTCATCGTGGCCCCGGTGATCTTCTGCACCGTGGTCGTGGGCATCGCCTCGATCGGCAACCTGGCCCGTGCGGGCGGGCTGGCCCTCAAGGCGCTGTTCTACTTCCTCGTCGCGACGGTCGTGGCGCTCACCCTCGGCCTGCTGGCCGCGAACATCTTCGCCCCCGGCTCCGGCTTCCAGGGCGCCCCGTCGGAGTCCGCGCTGGAGTCCGCGGCCAAGCAGGTGGAGAGCGGGACGAGCGCCGACCAGGGCGGCATCACCGGCTTCCTGCTCAACGACCTGCTCCCGACCAGCTTCCTCGGCCCGTTCGTCGAGAACGAGGTGCTGCGCGTCCTGGTCCTGGCGATCCTCACCGCCTGCTCGGTCTCGCTGCTCGCGGCCCCGCTGCGCAAGCGCGTGGTCGGGTCGATCGAGACCATCGCCAAGGTGATCTTCGGGATCATCAAGCTGATCATGTGGGCCGCGCCGGTCGCCGCGTTCGGCGGCATGGCGTACACGGTCGCGCAGTTCGGCGCCTCGTCGCTGACCAACCTGGTCGCGCTGATGGCCGTGTTCTGGGGCACCTGCCTGTTCTTCATCGTGGCGGTGCTGGGGCTCGTCAGCCGGATCGCCGGGTTCAACATCTTCAAGGTCATCCGGCTGATCAAGGACGAGCTGCTGATCATCGTGGGCACCTCGTCCTCGGAGTCGGTGCTGCCGCGGCTGCTCACCAAGCTCGAGGCGGCGGGGGCGTCGAAGCAGACCGTGGGGCTGGTCATCCCGACCGGCTACTCGTTCAACCTCGACGGCACCTGCATCTACCTGACCCTGGGTGCGCTGTTCATCATCCAGGCGGGCAACGAGACCCTGTCGATCGGACTCCAGATCGGCCTGGCCCTGCTGATGGTCCTGACGTCGAAGGGCGCCGCGGGCATCACCGGCGCGGGCCTGGTGACCCTGGCCGCGTCCCTGCAGGCCTTCGGCGGCGAGTTCTTCTCGCCCGAGGCGATCGCCGTCGGCATCGCACTGATCATCGGCATCGACCGCGTGATGAGCGAGGGTCGGGCCCTGACCAACTGCATCGGCAACGTCGTCGCCACCCTGGTCATCGCCCGCTGGAACGGCGAGCTGGACCGCGAGCGGCTGGCCGCGGTGCTCGAGGACCCGTCGCTGGTCGACGAGGCCATGGAGCTCGAGCACGGCTCCGGCAAGGACGACGGGACCGCGGAGGACGACAAGGAGCTGGTGGCCGCCGGTTCCGGCACCGAGACCACCCGGTAGAGAATCCCGCCATGCCCCGCCGCGGCTCCCGTCTGGTGCGTTCCCTCCTGCTCATGCAGGTCGTGACCGTGCTGGTGACCGTCGGCGGGGCTGCGGCGTTCGCGGTGTGGGGCGTGCGGCAGGTCGAGAACGCCGCCGCC
>NZ_JACBXB010000583.1 GCF_013870575.1 Pseudonocardia pini | reverse complement strand
CGCGGTCCGCCCGGGCCGTTGTGCAGCCGGTAGAGGTGGGCGTACCCGGGGCAGGTCGTGAGCAGCTGCCGGTGGGTCCCGGCGCCGAGGACCTGGCCGCGCTCCAGGTAGAGGATGTGGTCGGCGTCGGTCACGGTGAGCAGGTTGTGGCTGATCACCACGGTGGTCCGGCCGCGCATCAGGCGCTTCATCGGGCCCATGACCTGCTCGGTCGAGTGGGCGTCGAGGCCGGTGGTGGGCTCGTCGAGCAGGAGGACCGGGGCGTCGCGGATCATCGCGCGGGCGATCGCGAGCCGCTGGCGCTGCCCACCGGAGAGCAGCCGACCCCGCTGGCCGACCGGGGTGTCGTACCCCTCGGGCATGGCCGTCACGAAGTCGTGGGCGTCCGCGGCCTTCGCCGCCGCCACCATCTCGTCCTCGGTCGCCCCCGGGCGGCCCCAGAGGATGTTGTCGCGCACGGTGCCGTCGAACACGAGGGTCTCCTGCAGGACCGCGGCAAGGTTCTCGCGGACCCGGACGAGGTCGAGATCGCGCAGGTCCACGCCGTCGAGGCCGACCCGGCCCGCGTCGGGGTCGTAGAAGCGCAGCAGGAGCTTCGTGAGCGTCGTCTTGCCCGCCCCACTGGGTCCGACGACGGCGAGCGTGCCGCCGGGCGGGACCGTCACCGTGATCCCGTCGAGGGCGGGGTGCTCGGCGCCCGGGTAGGTGAAGCGCACGCCGTCCAGGCTGAGTGCGCCCTGGGCGCGGTCGAGCGGGACCGGGTGCGGCGACTCCACGACGGAGGGCTCCTCGCGCAGGATCTCGATGATGCGCTCGGCGCCCGCGCTGGCGGCGAAGATCGTGTTCGTGAGCCCGGCGAGGCCCTTGATCGGCGAGTACATCTGGGAGAGGTAGCCGAGGAACACCAGGAGCCCGCCGAGGGTGAGCGCGTCCTGCGACATCTGCCAGACGGCGAACGCGGCCACGACGAGGACGGCGCCGATCTCGAACAGGTCGATCAGCGGGGTGAAGATCGCGCGGAGCCGGGCGGCGACCATCGAGGCGGCGAAGGAGCCGAGGTTCTCGGTGCGGAAGCGGCGGGTCTCGGCGGGCTGCCGGTTGTAGGCGTGCACCAGCGCGGCGTTGCCCAGGCTCTCCTCGGCGACGGCCCCGATCTGTCCGCCGCGCCTGCTGGTCTCGCGGGCGGCGGTCTTGAGGCGCTTCGAGAAGTACCGGGAGGCGAGCGCGAACAGCGGCACGCTGACCAGCGAGACGAGCGCGAGCTGCCAGTTGAGGAAGAACAGCAGGCCGCCGTACACCAGCAGCCGCACGCCGTAGGACACCAGCTGCATGAGCCCGGACACGACGAGTGACTCGATCGCGTTGACGTCGCCCGAGAGTCGGGACAGCAGGTCGCCGACCGGGCGGCGTTCGAAGAATCCCGGCGACATGCGGTGCATGTGCGCGAAGAGCCGGTCGCGGAGGTCGAGGACGAATCGCTCACCGACCCAGGTGCAGAGATAGTCGTCCGCAAAGGACAGAATTCCGCCGAGCACCATGATGCCGACGAACAATGCGGCAACCGTGCTGAATGCGTCGAAATTGCGCGGGGTGAGGACGTCGTCGACGAGGACCTTGAACAGCCACAGGTTGGCGGCGTCGACCATCGGTCCCACGGCGATGAACGCCAGGCAGACGGCGAGCCGCCCGCGGTAGGGCCGGGTGTGGGGCCAGAAGTGTGCGAGAACCTCGCGGACCGGCAGTGCGGGGGTCCCGCCGGGTGGGGGTGCCACGTGTCGCCTCCGGGACGGTGCTGTCCGGGCTGGTCAGGGGCTCAGACGTGGACGACCCCGCCCCGCACGCGTGCGGGGCGGGGTCGTCGACAGAGCGTGGTCGAGCTCAGCGACGGCCGCCGCGACGACGACCCTCGAAGGAGCGGTACTCCTCGGTCTTGCTCTTGTCGAAGGTCTCGTACTCGAACGCCAGGCGGGTGCCCGACTCCTCGGAGGACTTGCGCTTGAAGACCGACGTCACGCTGTCGAACGCGTTGCGACCCATTGGAGTACTCCACTTCAGGGGATCTCTTTTGCCGAGGGCGTGTGCCCATCGCACTTGCTTAATCGACCCAGTCGCGTCCGAGGTTCGAGGTGGGCCCCGATATCACCCGATGGGGTTTCTTCGGTCCTTCGCGATACCGGAAAGGAGTGAAGATCAATAACAGTGATTCGGTTCACACCGAATATCGGCCCAGGGGGGCGATCACCCACCGTGTCCGCGGGGCGGAGCGGGACCCGGTCCGGTCACGCCGACTTGCCGATCGGTGACCGCTCGTGATCTGCTGCCGGAACATTGGTGAGGCTGGCCTTCCTGCGGGGGGCCTCGATCCCGGGGGAGACCGAAGTGACGACGTCCCTGCGACTCGCGGCCCTGGCGGCGGGCGCCGCGCTGGTGCTCGCCGGCTGTGGCGGCGGTGACCCCGCCGCCGAGGCCCCGGCCGAGTCCGCCACCCGTACCGTCGACGTCGGCGCCGGCCCCGTCGAGGTCCCGTCCCAGCCGAAGCGGATCGCGGTCCTCTCCGGTGGTCTGGCGGGCACCTTCTACGCACTCGGCGCCCCGGTCGCCGGCACCGACACGAGCGTCCTGGGCATCACCCCCGACGCCTCGGGCTTCCCGTCCACCTGGGCCGAGCAGGCCAAGGCACAGGGCACGACGATCCTGTCCAAGGGTGGCGAGGGGATGAACCTCGAGGCCATCGCGGCGCTGCAGCCGGACCTCATCGTCGGCGGCGGGCAGGGCATCACGGCGGTCCAGGCACAGGAGGTGCTGCCGCAGCTGCAGGCCATCGCGCCGACGGTGCTGGTGCCGCGGACCACGATCGCCTGGAACGACCAGCTGGACACGATCGCGGACATCGTCAACGCCCAGGACGAGGTCCCGGGCCTGAAGGCGGCGTTCGAGCAGAAGTTGGCCGCCACGAAGGCGGCGATCACCCCGCCCACCGGCCCGGTGTCGATCTACCTCTCGCTGCCGGGGGAGAAGCTGTACATGGCGCCGCCGACCGCGGCCTACCCGACGCTGCTCTCGGGACTCGGCTTCACGCTCGACCCGGTCGTCGAGAAGGCGGACAACCCCCGCATCGTCAGCACCGGCGACTCGTTCGAGATCAGTCCCGAGCTGTTGGCGAACGTGGCGAACGCCCCGAACATGCAGGTCATCGAGATGGGCGGGCAGAAGCTCGACCAGCTCAAGGCGAACCCGGTGTTCGCGCAGCTCCCGGCCTTCCAGGGCGACGAGGTCAAGGCCATGTCCGCGGTGGTCTACCGGCCGGACTACCCGGCCGTCATGGTCGCGCTGGACCAGATCGCCCAGGCCTACCCGAAGGCCTGACCACCCCGGCTGCAGGAGGGAGCCACACCTGTCGTCTCGACGCCCCGGACGACGGTCGTGGCTCCCTACCGCGGGTCAGGTGGGGAGGAGGAGGGCGGGAAGCTCGGTGAGCTCGCCGAGCAGCGCGTAGGGCTCGGCCCGCCGCAGCGCGTCCCGCGGGCGGTAGCCCCCGGCCACCGCGACGGCGAGGTAGCCCGCCCGGCGCGCGGAGACCACGTCGTACTCGGTGTCGCCCACGTAGACCGCGCGGTCCC
>NZ_JACBXB010000582.1 GCF_013870575.1 Pseudonocardia pini | reverse complement strand
CACAGCGCGAGCAGGCCGGCACGCACGTCGGCCTCCGCGCGGTGGGCGCACTCGTTGGCCAGCATGAGCCCGCTGATCGAGAGCCCCGTATCCCGGCACCGGGCCAACAGCTCGGCGCCGGTGGAGAACGGGTGCGGGACCGCGACCACCGGGGGCTGCCACAGCGCCTCGTCGACCACGAAGCCGCCGCCCACCGAGAAGTACTCGGCGGTGAGCACGGCGGTGCCGGTCGCGTCCGCCGCGCGGAAGCGCATCCCGTTGGGGTGGAAGGGGAGCGTGCGCCGCCGGTGCAGCACGACGTCCTGCGCGTCGAAGCCGATCTCCTGGCGCCCGGCGAGCCGCAGCCTGCCCGTGGCCCAGACGTCGTCCACGGTGGATGACCGCGGGTCGACCGTCTCCGGCTCCTCGCCCGCGAGCCCGCGCACGACCGCCCCGACGCTCCCGTGCCCCTTGCCGGTCGCCCCCAGCGACCCGAACAGCTCGGCCTTCACGTGGGTCACCCGGGGGAGCAGCCCCTCCCGGTCCAGCCGCGCGACGAACAGGTGCGCGGCCCGCATCGGGCCCACCGTGTGCGAGCTCGACGGCCCGATCCCGACGCTGAACAGGTCGAACGCGGAGACGGTCATCAGGTGTACTCGCAGGCCGCGTCGATCAGCCACTCCGCCAGGTAGGCGGCGAAGGAGGACCGCACCAGGATCCGGTAGTCGTTCTCGCCCAGGCAGAGCAGGACGACGTTCGCCTGGCCCAGCATCGTCACCGCGGCCGACCCCACGCCGAACGAGCGCGGGTGCAGGTCGATCGCGCACCCGGTCTCCAGGACGTCTCGGGCGTGGGCGCCGCGGAGCCGGATCGTGGTGCGCTGCGCGGAGACGTCCGTGCCGCCGGTCTCGGCCGCGAGCTCGGCGGGGGAGCGGAACGGGCTGGTCAGGAGGGTCTCGTCGGGGCCGAGCCACACGGCGTCGACCTGGTCGCCCTGGACCCAGCTGTTCGGGGCGAGCTCGGTCTGGCCGCGGACGTCGACCATGGCGTGGAACGGCTCGGACAGGATGCTCACCGAGTCGGGGAGCGCGGCGAACCGGCCCGCCCAGCCCGCGAGCGTGCCGGTGCGCGTGAGCAGGTCAGCCATCGCGGCGGGTCCCCTCCGGGTCGAACAGCACGGATCCGGTCACCTCGACGGGCACGAGCTCCCCGCCCACCGGGACGGTCAGGCGCTCGCCGATCCGCGCGTGCCCGCCCTTGACCAGGGCGAGCGCGAACGTGCGGCCGAGCGCGGCGCTGTGGTAGCTCGACGTGACGTGCCCGAGCATCGGCACCGGGGGAGCGGGCAGCGCGTCGGTCAGCTCCACGATCTGGGAGCCCTCCGGCAACCGGTACGCGGGGTCGACGGGCAGCAGCCCGACGAGCTGCTTGCGCAGCGGGTCCATGGTGGACGGCCGGGTGAACGACCGCTTCCCGATGAAGTCCGGCTTCTTCTTCGACACCGCCCAGCTCATCCCGAGGTCCTGCGGGGTGACGGTGCCGTCGGTGTCCTGGCCGATGATCGGGTAGCCCTTCTCGGCGCGCAGCACATGCATCGTCTCGGTGCCGTAGGGCGTGATCCCGTACGGCGCGCCGAGCTCGACCAGCCGCTGCCAGACGGCGAGGGCGTGCCAGCCGTCCACGCTCACCTCCCAGGCCAGCTCGCCGGAGAAGCTGATGCGCGCCAACCGGACCGGGACGCCGTCGAGCTCGGTGTCGAGGTAGCTCATGAACCCGAAGGCCTCGGTGGAGACGTCGACGTGCGGGGCGAACGCGCCGATCACGTCCCTGCTCCGCGGCCCGACCACCGGGAAGACCGCCCACTGCTCGGTCACCGACGTGAGGTGCACGCGCAGGTGCGGCCACTCCGTCTGCAGCCACTCCTCCATGTGGTCGAGGATCGGCGCAGCGCCACCGGTGGTGGTGTAGACGAGGAAGCGCTCGGGATCGACGCGCAGGACCGTGCCGTCGTCGATCACCATGCCGTCCAGGCCGCACATCACGCCGTAGCGGACCCTGCCGGGCTTCAGGCTCGACATCAGGTTCGTGTAGATCATGTCGAGGAACGCGCCGGCGTCCGGGCCCCGGACGTCGATCTTGCCGAGCGTGGAGCCGTCGAGGATGCCGACGGACGTGCGGGCCGCCGCACACTCGCGCAGGACCGCGGCCTCCATGTCCTCACCGGGTCGCGGGTAGTACCGCGGCCGCTTCCACTGCCCGACGTCCTCGAACACCGCCCCGTGCTCGACGTGCCAGGTGTGCAGCGCGGTCGTCCGCTCGGGATCGAACAGGCTTCCCCGCTCTCGCCCTGCCAGCGCGGCGAAGGCGACCGGTGTGTACGGCGGACGGAACGTGGTGGTGCCCAGGCTCTCGACGGGCACGCCCAGCAGCTCGGCGGTGATGCCGGAGGCGATCACCCCGGAGGTCTTGCCCTGGTCGTGCGCGGTGCCGATCGTGGTGTAGCGCTTGACGTGCTCGACGCTCCGCAGGCCCGCACCGACGGCGCGCGCGATGTCCGCGACCGTGGAGTCCCGCTGGAGGTCGACGAACTGCCGTGCGGCGTCGCCCGGGGTGCGCCAGATGACGCCGTTCGTGCGCGGCCGGGGCTCGGGGGTCTCGCCCTTCCCCTCGGCGAGGCAGCCCGCGAGGTCGAAGGTCCCGTTCGCCGCCCCGACGACGGTCACGCCCTCGACCGGCTCGCCGGGCCGGAAGGCGCCCAGCTCGGCGTCGTAGGCGAGCTTCCCGCGCACGTGCGAGTAGAGGTGTGCGGTGGGGTTCCACCCGCCCGAGAGCAGCAGGAGGTCGCAGGGCAGGTCGCCCTCGGGGGTGATCGCGTGGGTGAGCACGCCGTCGGCGCCGCCCCGGGTCCCGACGACGGTGGCCCCGGTCCGGACCTCCACCCCCGCTTCCCGACACCTTTGCTCTGCCCGCTCGGGTGCGGGCGCGGCGGCGGTGGTGCTTTGCTCTGCCTGCTCGGGTGCGGGTGGGGCGGTGCTTTGCTCTGCCTGCTCGGGTGCGGGTGGGGCGGTGCTTTGCTCTGCCCGCTCGGGTGCGGGTGGGGTGGTGCTTTGCTCTGCCCGCTCGGGTGCGGGTGCGGGTGGGGTCGCGCGCTCACCCACCCGCAGCGCGGCGGGCAGGGCAAAGGGCGGGCCGGCAGGGGTGGGGCGGGCATCGAGGAGGGTGACCTGTGCGCCCGCGGCCGCGAGGTCCGCGGCGGCGTCGTACGCGGCGTCGTCGCTGGTGAAGACGACCACCGAACGGCCCGCGAGCACGCCGTACCGGTGTAGCAGGTCCCGGGCGGAGGCGGCGAGCATGATGCCGGGGCGGTCGTTGTCCTCGATCACGATGGGCCGCTCGTGCGCGCCCGTCGCCACGACGACGTGCCCGGCGCGGATCCGCCAGACCCGCTGGCGGGAGATGGTCCGCGGCGCCTCCGGGAGGTGGTCGGTGCGGCGTTCCAGGGCCAGCACGAACCCGTCGTCGTACTGGCCGAAGGCGGTGGTGCGGGACAGGATCCGCACGTCCGGGTCCGTGCGCAGCTCCGCGAGGGTGTCCGCCACGAAGTCGGCGGCGCTGCGTCCACAGATCCGCTCGGTGCCCAGCAG
>NZ_JACBXB010000581.1 GCF_013870575.1 Pseudonocardia pini | reverse complement strand
CGCGGCGAGCCACGTCCGCGTCGGGACCTTCCAGTTCGCGGCCGCGACCGGTGACGTCGACCTGCTCCGCAGGCTCGCCGACCACGCGATCGCCCGCCACCATCCGGGGGCGACGGACCACCTGGCCCTCTACGAACAGGTGATCGAGGCGCAGGCCGCGCTCGTGGCCCGCTGGATGCTGGTCGGCTTCGTGCACGGCGTGATGAACACGGACAACACCACGATCTCGGGCGAGACGATCGACTACGGTCCCTGCGCCTTCCTCGACGCCTACGACCCGGCCACGGTCTACAGCTCGATCGACCACGGCGGCCGCTACGCCTTCGGGAACCAGCCGGGGATCCTGCAGTGGAACCTGGCCCGGCTCGGCGAGGCGCTCCTGCCGCTGTTCGACGAGGACCAGGAGGCCGCCGTCGAGAAGGCGACGACGGTGTTGGGCACGTTCGCCGAGCGCTACCACCGCCACCACCGCGCGGGCCTGCGGGCGAAGCTCGGCCTCCCCGAGGCGTCGGACGCGCTGGTCGACGGCCTGCTGGAGCTGCTGACCACCCACAAGCCGGACATGACGACCTTCTTCAGGGACCTCGCCGGCCACGCCCGCGGCGGCCCCGCCCCGCTCGCGGACCCGTGGATCGCCTCGTGGCGCGCCGCGGGCCCGGACGCGGCGGCGATGGACCGGGTCAACCCCGTCTACGTGCCGCGCAACCACCTCGTGGAGGAGGCCCTCGCGGCGGCGGTGTCGGGCGACCTCGCCCCGGTCCGCACGCTCGTCGACGTGCTGTCCCGGCCCTTCGAGGTGCGCCCCGGCCTCGAGCGCTACGCCGAGCCGGGGCCGACGGCCGGGTACGTCACCTTCTGCGGCACCTGACCCCCTGTGCGCGGCGATGGTCGCTCTGGCGACCATCGCCGCTCACAAGGGGGCCAGGTCGGTGCTCCTCGGCGATGCGCACGACCGCCGCGGCGCTCTAACGAAGCCGCTGCAGCACCTGGCCCGCGATGGCGGACGACAGCCCGACGGGCACGGCGTTGCCGATCTGCTTCGCGATCCGGACCTTCGAGCCGCACCAGGCGAAGGTCTCGGGGAACCCCTGCAGCAGCGCCGCCTCAAGGTGCGTGATCACCCGGTTCACCCGGTTCGCCGGGTCGTCCCGGTCCCACTGCGGGTGCAGGTAGCGGCCCTTCTCCGGCTTGAAGAACTCGGTGCGGATGGTCAGCGACGGCTGGTCCCAGCGCAGGCGCCCCATGACGTCCGTGGTCCCGGTCTTCTTCTCCCGCCAGCAGCGGGGCAGCAGCTCCGCGGGCAGGTCGAACCGGCCGCCGCCCGGCGGGACGTGGTCGTAGCGCTGCAGCGACAGCTCCCGCGGGGTGCGCCCGAAGTGCAGGTCCAGCCACTTGAACACCCCCGGCACGGACTGCCCGAAGAACTCGGTGCGGGCCGCGGGCAGCTCGGTGGTGGCGGGGCGTTCGGGCAGCGCGACGACCTGCTCCCGCAGCTCGGCATCGCGGGCACACCACTCCTCGTCGGGGAGCCACCCGGCCACGCTGACCACCACCTCGGGCTCGGTGTCCGCCGACCCGCCGACCAGCTCGCAGACCCGATCGGCGACCGGGCCGGACCCCTCCACCCGCACCCGGGCCACGGGCGGGGCAGCCGCGACGTCTGTGACGAGGACACCGCGGTCGGTCAGGGCCGCGACCAGCTGCGCGAACCGCGGGCCGGGATCGTGAGGCGGATCCGCCACCATCGCGAGGACCTCGTCGGGGCCGTCGATCCGCACGAACCTCTCGTCCGGCGTGGCGTATCGCCAACCGCCGTCGAGACCGCGGAACACCTGGTGGCCAGGGGTGATCATGAGGATCCGTTCCTCCGTCGGGGCTCCCGCCGCCGGACGGGCCGGCGGCGGGAGCGGTCGGTCGACTGTTCACGCGGGGCGGCGCCCCGCGCGCCTCACTCGGACCAGGCGAACGGGCTCTGCACCAGAGCGTTGGTCCCCGGGGCCTGCGGTGCGGCGAGGGACTCCGGCGCCTCGACCGGCTCGAACGCGAAGGGGCTCTGCACCAGCGCGTTGGTCCCCGGGGCCTGCGGGGCCGCCAGGTCGCCTGCGCGCTCGACCGTCTCGAACGAGAACTCGGACATGTCGCTCCTCTCTGTAATGAAAACCGTTTTCATTACAAAATCGACGCTAACAGCCCGGGCATCCGAACGGAACCCCCGGACGATCACTCGCCCGGCCGATGGGGGTGAGACGGAGGGCGGCAGCTCCGGCGCGGCCCCGGCTTCAGGTGTTCCGCGGCAGTCGACAGTGGATCGTCCGCCAGCTGTTCCCGAGGATCGCCGCGCTGGGAGCGGTGTGGGGTGAGCGGCCGAGGCACGGAGTCGTCGGGCTCGGCCGGCGAGGGCTGAGGCGTCGGCACCGGTCGAGCACGCCCACGATCGACCTACGCGGAGCGGAGTCGGCGCGTGAGCACCGTGCCGCCGGCCGCCGCGGTGGCCGGCCGTCGGCGACATGGCTCGGGCCGGGGACGGTCTCGCCGCCGACTCGGACGAACCCGGCGCCGAGATGTGCGAGGGCCCGCTCCTCGCAGATCGTCATGGCGACCAGTCGGTCGAGGATCGTCGGTGTCGACTCGGGCTCATCGCTCACGCCGCGACGTGAGGCCCCCAGGATGCGGTGGAGCGCAGGGGTTCCCGCGGCGCGCCCGGGTGATCCGGGCGCGCCGGGTGTGGTTCAGGCCTCGACGTCGACGATGGTCGCGCCGGCCGCGGCGTTCTGGACGGACTCGGCGCCCTTCTTGGCGTTGGACTTGGACTCGTAGGCCTCGCCGGAGGCGACGATCTGGCCGTTGCTGGCCTTGAGCCGGAACCGGAACTTGCCTGCCCGGTCCTGGTAGATCTCGAACTTGCCCGCCATGGCGCTTCTCCAGTCTGGTGAGGACGGTGATGATCGACGGCAGGTTACGACGAATGGGCTAAGGCGGCAGGGTGTGGCGGGCGCTGCGTCTCCGCGTCCACGCGGGCACGACCCCGTCACGAACGAGCGGCACGAGCTGATCGAGATCGTCCCGCCGGAGCCGGTCGAGCGTCGTGCGGCGATCGGACGTGGTCAGGATGCGATGGGGGTGACGCATGTTGACCCCCCACCGGTCGGACTTCGCACGTGGTTCCCGGCGGCGCGCTTGACACCCGCCGGCGCGCCTCGTGAGGCTGGGGTGCAGCCTCACCGTGGAGGGACGATGTGAACGCCGACGAGTGGGGCGAGATCCATCGGCTCCACGCGGACGGTATGTCCATCAAGGGCATGGCCGCGCACCTGGGCATGTCCCGCAACACCATCCGGCGCGCGTTGACCTTCGACGCGCCCCCGCCCGACCACCGGCCCGGCCGGGGCTCCGCGGTGGACGCCTACGCCGACCGCATCCGCGCGCTGCTGTCCGAGGAGCCCGACCTCGCCGTCGCCCAGATCGGCGAACGGATCGGGTGGGAGCGCTCGCGCACGACCCTGGCCAAGCGCGTCCACCAGGAGCGACGGCTGGTTGCGGGGGAGCCCGGCCCCACGCGGCGCTCGGGCGGTGCGGTCCCGGAGTTCGCCACGGAGTTCATCGGCCGGCGCGCCGAGCTGCAGGAGC
>NZ_JACBXB010000580.1 GCF_013870575.1 Pseudonocardia pini | reverse complement strand
GTAGCGCCCGCAGTAGGGGCAGAACGGACCGCCGCCGGGCGGCGCGACCCGCCCGCAGCGCGAGCACTGCGGGGGGCTGGAGGCGGTCACCGGGACACTCAGATGATCTCGGGGGTGTGGTCCGGGTCGGCGACGATCTCGCGGCCCGCGGCGGACCAGGCCTGCATCCCGCCGTCGACGTTCACCGCCGGGTAGCCCTGCTGGGCGAGGTAGGCGACGACGCGCGCGGACCGGCCGCCGGAGCGGCACACCACGTACAGCGGGTCGGCCGCGGGGATCTCGGAGATCCGCTCGGTCAGCTGGGACATCGGCACGTGCTGCGAGCTCGGGGCCCGGCCCGCTGCCCACTCGTCGGCCTCCCGCACGTCGAGCATGGGGGCGTCGGCGGGCAGGTCGGCCACGGGGACGGACGGAACACTCATGCCGCCATCCTGCCACCGACCCTGTGACCCGGTCGTGAGTGGCGATGGTCGCCATGACGACTATCGCCACTCACAGGGTCAGTGGGTGACCGTGGCCTTCTCGGCGCCTGCCCCCGTCAGGGAGCGGACCTCCATCTCGGCGAACCTCTCGGCGTCGAACCGCTCCCTGCGGCCCACGAACGTGCCGACCACGCCGAGCAGGAACGAGACCGGGATGGACACGATGCCCGGGTTGGACAGCGGGAAGACGGCGAAGTCCGCGGTCGGGATCATCGCTGTCCTCGCCCCGGACACGGCGGGCGAGACCACGATCAGCACCAGGCAGACCGCGAGCCCGCCGTAGATGCTCCACAGCGCGCCGGTCGTGTTGAACCGCTTCCAGAACAGCGAGTAGAGGATCGTCGGCAGGTTCGCCGAGGCGGCGACGGCGAAGGCGAGCGCGACCAGGAAGGCGACGTTCTGCCCGTTGGCCAGGATCCCACCGCCGATCGCGACGACCCCGATGACCAGCGCCGTGGTCCGGGCGACCCTGACCTCACTGCGCGGGTTCGCCGCGCCCTTCTTCAGGACGTTGGCGTAGACGTCGTGCGCGAAGGAGGCCGACGCCGTGATCGTCAGGCCCGCGACGACGGCCAGGATCGTGGCGAACGCGATCGCGGAGATCAGCCCGAGCAGCACCTCCCCGCCGAGCTCGAAGGCCAGCAGCGGCGCCGCCGAGTTGGCCCCGCCCGGTGCGGCGGCGATGGCCTCCGGCCCGACGAGCGCGGCCGCGCCGTAGCCCAGGACCAGCGTGAACAGGTAGAAGACCCCGATCAGCCAGATCGCCCAGACCACGGACTTGCGGGCCTCCTTGGCCGTCGGGACCGTGTAGAAGCGCATCAGGATGTGCGGCAGCCCCGCCGTCCCGAGCACCAGCGCGAGGCCGAGCGAGATGAAGTCCAGCTTGTTCGTGTACTGCAGCCCGGGCGCCAGGATGGCCTCCCCCTTCGGCGACGCCTCCACCGCCGAGCCGAGCAGCGCCGAGAAGTTCAGGCCGTACTTGCCGAGCACCCAGAACGTCATCACGAAGGCGCCCGCGATCAGCAGCGCCGCCTTGATGATCTGCACGTAGGTGGTGCCCTTCATACCGCCCACCAGCACGTACACGATCATCACCACCCCGACGACGGCGATCACGACCGACTGCGCGACCTTGTTCGAGTTCGGGATCTGCAGCAGCAGCGCGATCAGCCCGCCCGCGCCCGCCATCTGCGCGATCAGGTAGAAGAACGAGACCACGAGCGTGGACGTCGCCGCCGCGGCGCGGACCGGGCGCTGCTTCATCCGGAAACTCAGGACGTCGCCCATGGTGAACTTGCCGGTGTTGCGCAGCAGCTCCGCGACCAGCAGCAACGCCACCAGCCACGCCACGAGGAAGCCGATCGAGTAGAGGAACCCGTCGTAGCCGTTGACGGCGATCGCGCCCGCGATGCCGAGGAACGACGCAGCCGAGAGGTAGTCGCCCGAGATCGCGATGCCGTTCTGCGTACCCGTGAAGGAGCGGCCCGCGGCGTAGTAGTCCGACGCGGTGCGGTTGCTGCGGCTGGCCCGGTACACCACGACCAGCGTGAGCAGCACGAACGCGGCGAAGATGCCGATGTTCAGGCCGACGTTGCCGACTCCGTCGCTCATGCCTGCCCCTCGATCCCGTGCCGGATCCGCTCCGCCGCCGGGTCCAGCGACCGGTCCGCGAACCGCACGTACACGGTGGTGATCACGAAGGTCGACACGAACTGCAGCAGGCCGATCACCAGGCCGACGTTCACGTTGCCCGCGACCTTCGTCGCCATGAGCTCCGGTGCGTAGGAGGCCAGCAGCACGTAGGCGAGGTACCAGACGAGGAAGAGCGCGCTCATCGGGAAGACGAACCGCCGCAGCCTGCGCCGCAGGCCCGTGAACTCCGGGCTCGCCTGGACCTGTTCGTAGACCGTGCCGGAGCCGTAGCGCTCACCGGTCGTACTCATGGGGACTCCTGTCCTCTCCGCGTGCCCCGGCGTCCCCTCTGACACCGGGTCCCACGGGAGGCGAACGACTCGGGAGCCCGCGCGAGACGTTCCGCGGCAAAACCGTGCGCCCAGCGGTCAGACGGGCCCGGCCGGGTTGATCGCGCTGTCGTCCCGCTCCACCCGGTCCCGGAACAGGCCCAACCTCTCGGGCGCATGCAGCCTCAGCAGCAGCGCGTCGGTGTTGGCGGGCCGGGTCTTCCGGGTCGCCAGGCTGACGACGATCATGACCGCGAACGCCGCGGGCACGCTGACGATCGCGGGCCGGTACAGCAGGACACCCAGCCAGCCGCTCTCGGCGGCGCCCGCGAGGCTCGCCGACACCGCACCCGCGGACAGCACCCCGCCCGTGACCATGCCCCAGATCGCGCCCGCCGCCGTCAGCCCCCGCCACCAGACACCCAGCACGAGCAGCGGGCAGAAGGTCGACGCGGCCACCGCGAAGGCCAGCGCGACCGTCTCGGCGAAGTCCAGCTGCGTCACGACCGTCGCGAGCGCGATCGGCGCGGCCCCGGCCAGGACCGTCGCGAAGCGGAAGGCGTTGATGCGCATGTCCGCGACCGAGCGCCCCGGCAGCACGTCGGTGGACAGCACGCCCGCGAGGCTCACCAGCAGCCCGGACGACGTCGACAGGAACGCCGCCCACGCCCCCGCCGCCACGATCCCGCCCAGCACCGCCCCGGCCGCGCCGCTGCCCAGCACCGCGGTGGGCAGCAACAGGACCGCCGCGTCCGTGCCTCCGGAGACCAGCAGCTGCGGGGTGTAGAAGCGAGACAGCGCACCGAGCAGCGTGACCAGCACGTAGAACATGCCGAGCAGGGCGAGCACGATCACTGCGCTGCGGCGGGCCGCCCGGCCGTCCGGGTTGGTGTAGAAGCGTCCGAGGACGTGCGGCAGGCCCATGGTGCCGAGGAACGTGGCCATGATCAGCGAGTAGATCCCCAGCAGCTGGTGGTCCCCGTCGCCCGCGAGCGGGGTGAGCCAGCGTTCGTCGGTGGCGGGCCTGCCCTCGGGCGTCGGCACCGGGGTGCCCGCCTCGAAGGTCAGCGCGCCGCCCTCGTCGACCTGGTGGACGGTGCCCGCCGCCCAGGTCAGCGGGGTACCGGGGGGCCGACCGCGGTGATCACCACGACCCCGGACACGAAGTGCCCCAACACCTCGCGCATGGCC
>NZ_JACBXB010000057.1 GCF_013870575.1 Pseudonocardia pini | reverse complement strand
CGCGGGACAGCTCGGTCAACGCCTCCTGTGAGGCCACCACGAAGCTGCCGCCACCGCGCCCCCGCCGGGTCGCGACGAGCCCCCGGGCGCGCAGGTCCGACAACGCGTCCCGCAGGGTCACCGTCGAGACGTTCAGCGAGGCCGCGAGCTGCAGCTCCGCGGGGAGCTGCTCGCCGTCGACGATGATCCCGAGCGCGATCGCGCTGCCCAGCCGCCGCACGACGGCCTCGCTGCGCATGGCCCCGTCGTCCAGCGGGGCGAAGACGGCGCGCCTCGCGTCGCCTGCCGGAAGCCGCACTCCACCCCCAGGGATCGAACGGTGACATCGGCGCTACGAGTGTGTCACGAGCCCCCGACAGCCTAGGCGAGAAGTTTGAGATGTGATTTCATAGCTTTTCTCTCCCGAGTGACCACCACCACATACGGAGGACGAGTGACGCAGACCGAACCCGACATGCGGCCCGACGCGCTGCAGAAACCGTTCACCCCCGGCGCCCCGTCCAACGACCCGGAGCTGGAGAGCTATCCCGAGACCGTCTCCGGGCCGGTGCCCCTCGAGCTGACCGACCGGCGCACGGCCGAGTTCGTCGAGGAGTGGCGCAACGCCTCGTACAACTGCTACTCCTCCGGCCACAAGTTCTGCCGCGAGGTCTGCCCGGTCATGCAGGTGACCCGCAACGAGTCGTGGACCCCCACCGCCTTCCACGCGAACGTCGTCGCGATGGAGAAGGGCGAGCTGGAGATCGCCGACATCGCCGAGGACTACGTCAACTGCACCCAGTGCGGGGCGTGCGAGCTGCGCTGCCCCAACACCCTGTTCACCGGCGACTTCTACAAGTTCCGGACCCGGACGGTCGATGTCGTCAAGGCGGTCCGGGCGCTCGCCGTCGAGTCCGGGGTGCACCAGCCGAACTGGCAGACGTGGAACGAGCGGACGAACGACCGCACCCACGAGCCGGTCCTCGGCGAGACCGAGATCAGCCAGGAGAACGTCCGGAACTGGGCCGAAGGGCTCGACATCCCGATCGGCGGGGACACCGTCCTCTTCGTCGACTGCGAGGCGGCCTTCTACCGCACGGCCGTCCCCCGGGCCGTCGCGCAGATCCTGCAGAAGGCCGGCTACGAGTTCGGGCTGATGGGCGAGCAGTGGTGCTGCGGTGGCCCGGCGGCCGAGATGGGCTACGTCGACCAGGCGAAACGCTTCGCCCGACACAACCTCGACAACTGGCGGTCCACCGGCACCAAGCGGCTGCTGGTGCTCGATCCGCACGACTACATCAGCTTCACCGAGGACTACCCGAAGTACTTCGGCGCGGAGTTCGACATCGAGGTCGTGCTGGTGGTCGAGGTGCTCGCCGACCTTCTGGCCCAGGGGAAGCTGACCCCGACCGTGCCGGTGGACCGGACGATCACCTACCACGATCCCTGCAGGCTCAACAAGCGCAAGGGGATCTGGGAGGAACCGCGGCAGATCCTCAGGGCGATCCCCGGGCTGACCTTCCACGACGTCGACCGGGTCACCCAGTGGTCGTACTGCTCCGGCGGGGGTGGGGGCCTGCCGGTGGAGAAGCCGGAGCTCACGGCGGCGATCTCGGAGAAGCGCCTCGGGCACGCCGCCGAGCTGGGCGTGGACACGCTGGTCAGCGCCTGCCCGTGGTCCGAGCGGCCGCTGTCCGAGGCCGGGGACGCGAAGGACATCGACGTGATCGACATCCACGAGCTCTTCGCCGAGTCGCTGGGGATCACGGTCGGCGGCAGCCGCGGGACCGTGGGCGACAAGCGCTGCGGCGGCGGGGGATGCGGCGGGGGTGGCTGTTCGTGACCACCCTCGAACGCCCGTCCACGGACCTGGTCGACCGCGTGGTCGAACGGCTCCGCGGAGTGCTCCGGCCCGACCAGATCCTCACCTCGAAGACCGACCGCTACAACCGCGCCCGCGTCCCCGCGCCGTTCCCGGTGCACCGCTGGCGCGAGCGCGTGCCGGACCTCGCGGTGCTGCCGGAGACCACCGAGGAGGTCGCGGCGGTCGTCTCGATCGCGAACGAGCTCCGGTGCCCGGTCGTCCCGCGCGACGGCGGCACCGGGCTCACCGACGGGGCGGTGCCGCTGCACGGCGGGATCGTCGTGGACGTCAAGCGGATGAACCGGATCCACGAGCTGGACCTGGAGAACCGCACCGTCACCGTGGGCACGGGCATCAACATGCTCAAGCTCAACGAGCAGCTGGCCAAGCACGGGCTGATCTACCCGGACGACCCCGCCTCGTACCCCTGCTCGCTGGTCGGCGGCCGGATCGGCACCTCGGGCTGGTCGTTGATCGGCTCGCGCTACGGGCACACCCGCGACCTGGTGCTGAGCTTCGACTTCGTCCTCCCGACCGGCGAGATCCTGCACGTCGGCGACGGGGCGGGCGGCAAGATCTCCAAGTCGTCGTCCGGGTACCAGCTCAAGCACCTGTTCATGGGGCACCAGGGCACGCTCGGCATCGCCACGAAGGCCACGCTGAAGCTCTACCCCAAGCCCGAGGCCGAGCTGAGCCCGTTCTGGGCCTTCGACGACTACGACGCCGCCTACCGCTTCACCGGCGCGCTCGCCCGCGCGGGCGTCGCGACCTTCGCAGGCGCCGTGCTGTTCGACGAGTACAAGGTCGCCTACCTGCGCCGGGACGACGAGGCCTACATCCCCCAGCCCGCCGACGTCCGCGCCCTGACCTGCGCGGTCCTCTACGGCTGGGAGGACGAGGTCCGGGTCGGTGGCAAGCGGCTGTTCCGGATCGCGAAGGAGCACGGCGCCCGCTACCTCGGCGACGAGATCTCCGAGGGCGACTGGGCCGCCCGGCACGACCGGTACGCCACGCCGCTGCACGGGCGCACCAAGGCCGGGCAGGTGGTGCCGATGTCCTGGCACTGCGAGGACGCTGCGGTCAACTACACCGACGTCCCCGCCGTCACGAAGGCGTGGCACGAGATCGTCGCCGACCTGCGTCGCAAGACCGACGTGTTCGACGACTGGGGCATGTTCGCCTACACCTCCGCCGACACCGGGGTGGACTACCTGACCGAGATCGACGTCGGGATCTGGGAGCAGCGGCTCGACGACGCGGCGTGGGCGATGTGGGTGAAGGCCAAGCGGGACATCGCCGCGGCGGCGCTGGCGCACGGCGGCTCGATCAGCGCCTGCCACGGCTCCTGTCGCGAGGGCGAGGTCGATCTCGTCCCCCGCGAGCTGGGGCGCGGGTTCGACGTGATGCTCGGCGTCAAACGGATGCTCGACCCGAACAACATCATGAACCCAGGCAAGTACCTCCTGGACCTCGCCTACCAGGGCGATGTCTCCGCGCAGCTGGCCGAGCTCAGGGGGCCCTCGTGAGCTATCGCTACTCCGCGGAGAACACGCCACCGACCCCGGAACGCGCCAGCGAGGTCGCGATCACGACCCACGAACACGTCTACGAGGTGGACCCGCGGCTGATGGAGCTGCACGTCCTGCAGCAGACCTTCCCGAACTGGGACACCTTGCGGATCATGCACGCCCGGCACGACCACCTCGCGTGGATGCACACCCACTTCGCCGAGAAGACCGTCACCGGATCCGAACTGATCGCCGAAATCGAGGACTCACGATGAAGTTCAGCTACGTCATGCTGCCCGACTACCCCCTCGCCGAGTCGCTCAAGTCCATCCAGCTCGCGGACGAGCTCGGCTTCCACGCCGTCTACGCCGCCGACGAGACCTGGCACAAGGACCTCTGGCTCCTGTTCGCGGCGGCGGCGGACAAGACGTCGCGGATCAAGATGGGGCCGAGCGTGTCCGCGGTCGTCCTCCGCGAGCCCTCGCTGATCGCCCAGGCCACCGCCACGCTCGACGAGCTCACCGGCGGCCGCGCCGAGGTCGTCCTGTCCTCCGGGAACTTCGGGCTGCTCGCGCAGTACGGCATGGACTGGAGCACGCAGAAGCCGTTGTCCCGGGTGAAGGAGGGCGTGCAGGTCATCCGCACCCTGCTCGACGAGGGCGCGATCACCTTCGACGGCGAGTTCTTCACCTACAAGGGCCTGTTCACCTTCGCCCGTCCGGTGGCCGACCGGGTGCCGGTGAAGATGGGCGCGATGGCCGGGCCGAAGTCCTTCCAGGTCGCGGGCGAGTTCTCCGACGGCTGTCACCACGCGCTGGGGTACACGCGCGAGGCCTACCGGTACATGTACGACAACATGAAGATCGGTGCGGACCGCGCGGGCAAGAACGTCGACGACCTCGACATCGGCGCGTGGTGCGTCTTCGCCGTCTCGGAGGACTCGGCCAAGGCCAAGGAGGCGGCCAAGTCCATGGTGGGCCTCTACGCGTCGTCCATGCCGGACTCGCTGCTGGAGCGCAACGGCGTCTCCCCCGCCGAGATGAAGCCGATCCTGGACAAGTTCGTGGCGGGCGACCTGGCAGGGTCGATCGACGCCACCCCGGACGACCTGGCGGACAAGCTCTCCGTCGCGGGCACCCCCGAGGAGTGCATCGCGAAGATCCAGGAGATGAAGGCGGGCGGCGCCAACCACATGATCTGCGCCATCACGGACGCACACCTGGTGAAGACGTTCATGGGCCGCGAGGTGACGGGCGTGCCGACCGTTGACGAGCAGCTCACACTGATCGCCGAGAAGGTCAAGCCCGCGTTCGCCTGAGCCGGAGGAACCATGCAGACGTTCCAGAACATCGTCGACGGCAAGGCGGTCGCCGCGGCGGACGGGGCGACGATGGACGTCGTCGACCCGTCGACCGGCGAGGTCTACGCGACCGCGCCGCGGTCCGGCGCCGCGGACGTCGACGCCGCGTACGCCGCGGCCCAGCGCGCCTACGACGAGGGGTGGCGGGACCTCACCCCCTCCGAGCGGCAGGCGGCCCTGCTGAAGGTCGCCGACGCGATCGAGGCGAACGCCGACGAGCTCGTCGAGCTGGAGCACCGGGACACCGGCAAGCCCAAGGCCCTGACGCACTCCGAGGAGATCGCGGTCATGGCCGACCAGTTCCGGTTCTTCGCCGGGGCGGCGCGGACCCTGGAGGGCAGGGCGAGCGCGGAGTACATGGCGGGGCACACGTCGTCGGTGCGCCGGGAGCCGCTCGGGGTGGTCGGCACGATCACGCCGTGGAACTACCCGATGATGATGGCCACCTGGAAGATCGGTCCCGCGCTGGCGGCCGGGAACACCATGGTCATCAAGCCGTCGGACACGACGCCCGCCACGACGTCGCGGATGGGCGAGCTGTTCGCGGAGTTCCTGCCACCGGGCGTGCTCAACGTCGTGTGCGGGGACCGGGAGACCGGCGCGCTGGTCGCGGGGCACCCCACGCCGGCGCTGGTCGCGATCACCGGCTCCACGCGGGCGGGCAAGGCGGTCGCCGCGGCGGCGGCGCCGAACGTCACGCGGGTGCACCTGGAGCTGGGCGGCAACGCCCCGGTGATCGTGTTCGACGACGCCGACGTCGCTGCGAACGCCGAGGACATCGCGATCGCGGGGTTCTTCAACGCGGGGCAGGACTGCACCGCGGCGACCCGGGTGCTGGCCCACTCCTCGGTGGCCGACCAGCTCGCCGAGGCCATCGCGGAGTTCGCCGCGGGCGTCCGTTTCTCCCGCGACGAGGACGACAGCGACGATCTCTTCATCCCACCGCTGAACAACGCCGCCCAGTTCGAGAAGGTGAGCGGGCTCGTGTCCCGCGCACCCGCGCACGCGTCGGTGCGGGCGGGCGGCTCCCCCGCCGACGGGGCGGGGTACTTCTACCCCGCCACCGTCGTCTCCGGCCTCACGCAGGACGACGAGCTGGTCCGCGAGGAGATCTTCGGCCCGGTGATCACCGTGCAGTCCTTCTCCGACGAGGCGGAGGCGCTACGGCTGGCCAACGACACGGACTACGGCCTGTCCTCCAGCGTGTGGACCGCGGACCACTCCCGGACGGTCCGGATGAGCAGGGGTCTGGACTTCGGCTGCGTGTGGATCAACTGCCACATCCCGCTCGTCGCCGAGATGCCCCACGGCGGGTTCAAGCAGTCCGGCTACGGCAAGGACCTCAGCGGCTACAGCGTGGAGGACTACACCAGGGTCAAGCACGTGATGTCCCGCTACTGACCCGCGTCAGAGGTTGCCGGTGTTCAGGAGGAGGTTCGGCGTTCCGCCCACCTCGCCGTCGGCGATCCTGCCGGGGGTGGCGTTGGCGACCATCCACTGCTTGATCGTGGCGCTGGGGGCGTCTCCGCGAGCCTGCTTGTACAGGGCCGCGACGCCGGCGGCGAAGGGCGCGGCCATCGAGGTGCCGGTGTACGAGGCCGTCCGACCGCCCGGCACCGGTGCCACGATGGAGGTCCCCGGGGCGTACAGGGTCACGCACGGACCCGTGCTCGACGAGGGGTTGCGCCGGTCCTCGCGGGTCGAGTTGGCCACGACCACGACCCCCGCGGCGGCCCGCGGCGCGACCTGGCAGTCGTCCTGCCCGTTGTTGCCCGCCGAGGCGGCCACGAACACGTCGTCGTCCACCAGCTGGTTCACGGCGGAGAGCAGCGCGGCGGAGGGGCCGTAGCTCCACGACATCACCGCGACCGCGGGCCCGCCGGTGTGGTTCTGCAGCACCCAGTCCAGCCCGCCGAGCAGCGACGACAAGGTCCCCGACCCGCTGCAGTCCAGCACCTTGACCGCCCGGACCTGCGCGTCCTTGGCGACCCCGTACTCGGCGGAGGCCGCGATCCCGCCGACGACGGTGCCGTGGCCGTCGCAGTCGACGTTCTCGTCGTCGATCGTGTTGGTGCCCCAGCTCGCGCGGCCGCCGAAGGCCGGGTGGCCGACGTCGACGCCGGTGTCCACCACGTAGACCGTCACCCCCTGCCCCGTGGCCGTGGTGGTGTAGCGGCCGTCGAGCGGGAGGTCGCGCTGGTCGATGCGGTCGAGACCCCAGTTCGGGGGGTTGTCCTGCGCGCCCTCGGTCAGCCCCAGCGGCGTGACGGCGTGCGGCTGCGTCCGCGGCCCGATCGGGTCGATCCGCCGGTCCGGCTCGATGCCGAGGATGCCCGGCAGCCCCTGCAGCCTGCCGAGCTGGTCGGCCGTGAGGCGTGCGGCGAAGCCCTTGACCGCCCTGGTGAACTGCGCGCGGGGGGTGACCCCGACGGTCGACGCGGCCTGCGCGGCCTGCGCGGCGGACTCCGCCAGGACCACGTAGTCCCCCGCGAGCCCGACCTGGACCTGCACCGGGGGGGTGCTCGCGTACGCCACGGTGCCGGTGACGGGCAGCAGGGCCACGGCGAGTGCGACGCAGGCCGTTCGCAGGAGTCGGGGGGTCACGGACAGCGACGCTAATGGCCGGGTCCGTCGAAACACAGGTACACGATAGTGGTCCGGGTGACTGGTGTGACCGATGAGGTGACTCTCGGTTGCACGGTCAGCGAGGGTGTGAGCGGGTACCCCGAGGCATGACCGAGATCGTGCGTCCCGACCCGCTGCACTGGGTCGGCTATGCCCTCGGCGCCGGGCTGCCCGCGCGTCACCGGGCATGGGTCCTGCACGACGTCACCGCGCCCACCTGGGCACTCCGCCACCTGGCCCGCGCCGTCGTCCAGCTCGCCCCGTTCGCCGCCGCCCTGCTGCTGTTCCTGCCGTTCCCGCTGTGGGTGCGGCTCGCCGGCGTGCTGATGGGCGCCGCGATCGGCCTCTTCTACTCGTTCGCGTGGATGGAGGCCTCCGCCGAGCACCGGGTGATCAAGGCGGGCTATCCCGAGGGCACCGCCGCGGCCACGCGACGCGAGCGCAGGCACACACCCACGTCGTGAGCGGCGATGGTCGCTCTGGCGACCATCGCCGCTCACAGGTCAGGCGGGGTGGACCTGGACCTCGGTCGCCTTCACCGAGAACCAGAGGTCGGCGCCGGGCTCGGCGGCGAGGTCCGCGACCGCCGCGGGGGTGACCACGGGCGTGTGCATCGAGCCGCCGTACTGCGGATGGGGGTGGCAGACCACCATCCCGCCGCGGGCCCCCGCGGGCACGGCGAGCTCACCGTCCAGCGTCGTCCCGTCCTCCGCAGCGAAGCGCATGAGGCCACACTAGGGACATGCGCGTGGACGGACTGGACCACATCGTGCTGGTCAGCGACGATCCCGAACGACTCATCGCCTGGTACCGGGACACCCTCGGCCTGGAACCCGTGCGGTTGGCGGAGTGGCGGCGCGGGGAGGTGCCGTTCGCCTCGCTCCGCGTCTCGGCCGACACGATCATCGACGTGCAGCGCGGCGACCGGAGCGGCACGAACGTGGACCACGTGGCGCTCGTGGTCTCCGACGTCGACCTGCAGACCCTCGCCGCCGAGGCACCCATCCTGGTCAGCAGGACACCGATCGCGTCCCCGTCCCGGACGACGACCCGGTCGGCCCCGCGCACCTCGCGCGCCTTCGCCGTGACCCCGAGCCTGCGGGCGGAGCCGACGAGCGCCAGTGCGGCCTCCGGGCCGGGGCACGTCACCTCCAGCGCGGAGCTGCGGCCGGGCTCGGTGAGCGACCCGTGGGCGAGGAACGCGCCGCGCCAGGCGGCCTCCGCGTCGTCCAGGTCGCCGGAGACGACGGCGGGCGGCAGCCCGCGGACCGGGCGCCCGCGCTGGTCGAGCAGGCCGGTCTGGCGGGCCAGGCCCTCGCCGTCCCGCACCACCCGCAGCACGTACCTGTTGCCCCGGCGCAGCCCGCCCGCGGTGATCACGTGCGCCTCGACCTGGTGGCCGTACAGGTCGTGGATCTCCTTGCGGAGCCGCCGCGCCACCGAGCCGGTGTCCACCTCGGCCTCGATCACGACCCGGCCGCCCACGATGTGCAGCCCCCCGGAGAAGCGCAGCAAGGAGGCGACCTCGGCGCGCCTGCACGACGGCTTCGTCACGGTGAGCCTGCTGAGCTCGTCCTTCACCGCCGCGGTCATCGCCATCCGAAGCCCCCTGTCGGTCCGTCCGTCTCGCCCGTCACGCCACTCCCCACGACCTCGTCCCCCACCGGAAGGGTCGCGAGGACCTCCCGCAGCGCCACCGCCAGCGCCGCGGGCTCGTGCCGCGGCACGAGCGGGTCCGCCGCCGCGACCGGAGCCAGATGCACCCGGCCGCCCTCCTCCATCATCGCCCGTGCCTCCCGGCGCAGCCGATGGGGTACCGGTACGGCGGCCCCGTCGGCCAGCACCGCGTGCAACCGCAGGTCCGGTGCGTGCGCGTTCAGGACGGCGAGATGCTGCTCCGGCGAGAAGTCCGACGTCTCCCCCGGCTCCGGTGCCAGGTTCAGCACCACGACCCGGCGCGCCGCCGTCTCCTGCAGCGCGGTGCGCAGGGCCGGGACCAGCAGGTGCGGCAGCACGCTGGTGAACCACGAGCCCGGACCGAGCAGCACGAGATCGGCCGACCGGATCGCCTCGACGGCCTGTTCGCACGCAGGCGGCTGCTCCGGATGGAGCCACACCCGCTCGACCCGCCCGGGGGTCGACGCCACCGCCACCTGCCCGCGGATCCGGTGCCGCCGCTCGGGGTGGGTCTCGTCCAGGCCGCTCACCTCGGCCTCGATGTCCAGCGGCACCCGGCTCATCGGCAGCACCCGACCGCGCACGCCCAGCAGGGTGCAGACCTCGTCGAGGGCGGCGACGGGATCGCCGAGGGACTCCATCAGCCCCGCGAGCAGCAGGTTGCCGACGGCGTGCCCGGCGAGCGCGCCCGTGCCGCCGAAACGGTGCTGCACGAACCCCGCCCACCGGGCGTGGTACTGGTCCGGGCCCGCCAGGGCGGCCAGCGCCATCCGCAGGTCACCGGGCGGGAGCAGGGCACCGAGCTCGCGGCGGATCCGGCCGGACGACCCGCCGTCGTCCGCCACGGTGACCACGGCGGTGACGTCCGCGTACTCCGGCATCAGCCGCAGCGCGGACAGCGTGGCGGACAGCCCGTGGCCGCCGCCGAGGGCCACGGCCCTCATCCGCGCCCCCTCATTCGCGACCCAGGTCCCGGTGGGCCACGCTCACCGCGACCCCCTCCGCGCCGGACAGCCTGCGCGCCAGCTCCTCGCTGATCGCCACGCTGCGGTGCTTGCCGCCGGTGCAGCCCACGGCCACGGTCAGGTACCGCTTGCCCTCGCGGCGGTACCCCGCGCCGAGCAGCGTGAGCAGGTCCAGGTACTTGCCGAGGAAGTCCTCGGCGCCCTCCTGGGACAGGACGTAGTCCCGCACCGCCGCCTCGCGGCCGGTGTGTTCGCGCAGCTCGGGGATCCAGTGCGGGTTCGGCAGGAACCGCATGTCGACGACGAGGTCCGAGTCCAGTGGTAGGCCGTACTTGTAGCCGAAGGACAGGAAGTTGACGCGGGTCGGCTCCGGTGCCCCCGTCTCGAAGCCCTGCTCGATCCGGGACCGCAGCTGGTGGACCGACAGGGTCGAGGTGTCGACGACGAGGTCGGCGGTCTCCCGCAGCGGACGCAGCAGCTCGCGCTCGGCCGTGATCCCGTCGGCCAGCCTGCCGTCGCCCTGCAGCGGGTGGCTGCGCCGGTTCTGCTCGAACCGGCGGACCAGCACCGCGTCCGCGGCCTCGAGGAACAGCAGCCGGGGCTTGTAGCCGCGGGTGTCCAGGTCCCGGATCACGGCGCCGAGGTCCCGGGTGAAGGCGCGGCTGCGCACGTCGATCACGACGGCGATCCGGGTGACCTCGCCCTGCGAGCGCGCCCCCAGGTCGACCATCGTGGCGATCAGCTCGGGCGGCAGGTTGTCCACCACGAACCAGCCCAGGTCCTCCAGGACCTTGGCCGCGGTGCTCCGCCCGGCCCCGGACAGGCCGCTGACCAGGGCGACCTCGATGCCCGACGGCGCCGGGTCCTGCATGTCGGTCATCCTGCTCCGTCCGTGGCGGCCTGCGGGTCCGGGTGCAGGGCGGCGACGACTGCCTCCGCGGTCCGCCTGCCGAAGCCCGGCAGACCCGCGATCTCCTCCACCTCCGCCGCCCGGATCCTCTTCATCGACCCGAAGTGCTTGAGCAGCGCCTGCCGGCGGGCCGGGCCGAGGCCGGGCACGCCGTCGAGCTCGGAGGCGACCATGCCCTGCGAACGACGCTGCCGGTGATAGGTGATGGCGAAGCGGTGCGCCTCGTCGCGGGCCCGCTGCAGCAGGTACAGCGCCTCGCTGGTGCGGGACAGGATGACCGGGTCCGGGTCGCCGGGCAGCCAGACCTC
The DNA here is from genome assembly GCF_013870575.1 of Pseudonocardia pini. Taxonomy (GTDB): domain Bacteria; phylum Actinomycetota; class Actinomycetes; order Mycobacteriales; family Pseudonocardiaceae; genus Pseudonocardia; species Pseudonocardia pini. The sequence continues at coordinate 2,518 of NZ_JACBXB010000057.1, read as the reverse complement.
CTCGAGCCGCTTGGCCAGCCCGCAGAGCGCCACGTCGTGGATGCCGAGCTCCGCCAGCACGTCCGCGGCCGCCTCGACCTGGGGCTGCCCGCCGTCGACGACGAGCAGGTTCGGCGCATAGGCGAACTTCCGGGGCCGCCCGGTGGTCGGGTCGACGCCTGCGCGGATCCTCGCCTGGAACTCCGGGTCGTCGGAGTTCTCGGACAGGTACCGGCGGAACCGGCGGCGGACCACCTCGGCGATGGACGCGACGTCCCCGCCCGCGGCGCCGTCGCGGACCTCGAACCGGCGGTAGTCCGACTTCTTCGCCAGCCCGTCCTCGAAGACGACCAGCGAGGCGACCACGTTCGTGCCCTGCACGTGGCTCACGTCGATGCACTCGATGCGCAGCGGCGCCTGGTCGAGCCCCAGCGCCTCCTGGAGCTCCTGCAACGCCGCGGAGCGCGCCGTGAGGTCCCCCGCGCGGCGCAGCTTGTGCTGGGTGAACGACTCCTTGGCGTTGCGCTCCACGGTCTCCGCGAGGGCCCGCTTGTCCCCGCGCTGCGGCACCCGCAGCTGCACGCGCGACCCGCGGAGCCGGCTCAGCCACTCCTGCAGCGTGTCGGCGTCCGCGGGCAGCTCGGGGACCAGGATCTCCCGCGGGACGGGCTGCGAGGCGTCGTCCGCCTGCTCGGCGAGCGCGGCCTGCTCCCCGTAGAACTGCGTGACGAACCGCTCGACCAGCGCCGGGGTGTCCGCGGTCTCGTCCGTCTTGTCGACCACCCAGCCGCGCTGGCCGCGGACCCGGCCGCCCCGGACGTGGAAGACCTGGACGGCGGCCTCCAGCTCGTCCTGCGCGAAGGCGACGACGTCCGCGTCGGTGCCGTCCCCGAGCACGACCGCCTGCCGCTCCATGGCGCGCTTCAGCGCCCCGATGTCGTCCCGCAGCCGGGCCGCGCGCTCGAACTCCAGCTCCTCCGACGCCGTCTGCATCCGCCGCTCGAGCTCGCGGACCATCCGGTCCGTGCGGCCGGACAGGAACTCGGCGAAGTCCTCGACGATCCCGCGGTGCTCCTCGGCGGTGACCCGCCCGACGCACGGGGCCGAGCACTTGTCGATGTACCCCAGCAGGCAGGGGCGGCCGATCTGGCCGTGCCTCTTGAACACGCCCGCGCTGCAGGTCCGGGCCGGGAACACCCGCAGCAGCAGGTCGAGCGTCTCGCGGATCGCCCACGCGTGGGCGTACGGCCCGAAGTACCGCACCCCCTTGCGCCGCGGCCCCCGGTAGACGTGCAGCCGCGGGAACTCCTCGTTCATCGTGACCGCGAGGACCGGGTAGGTCTTGTCGTCCCGGTAGCGGACGTTGAACCGAGGGTCGAACTCCTTGATCCAGTTGTACTCGAGCTGGAGCGCCTCGACCTCGGTGCTGACCACGGTCCACTGCACGTGCCCGGCCGTCGTCACCATCTGGCGGGTGCGCGGGTGCAGGCCGGAGAGGTCGGCGAAGTAGGAGTTGAGCCGCTGGCGCAGGCTCTTCGCCTTGCCGACGTAGATGACCCGACCCTGCGGGTCCGAGAAGCGGTACACGCCGGGGGCCTCGGGGATCGTCCCCGGGGCCGGGCGGTAAGAGGCGGGGTCCGGCATGGCCCACCCAGAGTAGAACCGGCCACCGACAGTCCGGCGCGCGACCGTGCCTGTCCGCGGCCGGACGCGACGGTGTATCCGGGGCCCGGCGTCGCCCACCGTCCCGTGCTCGTTACGGTCTGTGGAGCACAGCGCAGACGGACCACCCCGCACGCTCCGTCCGCGCGGTTTCTGTCGGTGCCGTCGGGTAGACCTCACCTCGATCCCGAACGCGCGTTCGAAGGAGGCTCCCCGATGCCCGACACCCTCACCACCGGCTCGCGCTCCGACCGGTTGGACCGCGTGCGCAAGCTGCTGGCCAAGGCCGAACGGGCGGGCACCCCCGAGGAGGCCGAGACCTACAACGCCAAGGCCGTCGAGCTGATGGCCCGGCACGGGATCGACGAGGCGCTGCTCGCCGCGTCGCTCGACCCGTCGGACCCCCGGCGGGACGCGATCGGCATGCTGCGGGTCGCCATGGAGGACCCCTACTCCGCGGGCAAGGCGCGGCTGCTGGGCTGGACGGCCGCGGCGCTGCGCTGCCGGTGGGTGATGCACGGGGCGAGCGGCGGCCGGGTCGAGTCGGTCACGGTGTTCGGGTTCGCCTCCGACCGGGAACGGGTCGAGCTCCTGTACACGTCGCTGCTGCTGCAGGCCACCGGCGAGCTCGTGCGTCTCCGGCCGCGGCGGCCCGGTGAGTCCGTGGCCGCGTACCGACGGTCCTGGCTGCAGGGCTTCGCGGCGCAGGTGCACCACCGGCTGCTCGAGGCCGAGCACCGCGCGGCGGGCGAGGACCGGAGCGGAGCGCCGAGCACGGAGCTGGTGCTGGTGGACCGGGGCGCGCAGGTGGACCGGGCGTATGCGGAGGCGTTCCCGCAGCTGGGCAAGGCGGGCAGCCTCGGCATGCTCGGGCTGC
>NZ_JACBXB010000579.1 GCF_013870575.1 Pseudonocardia pini | reverse complement strand
TCCAGGACCTCGTCGGGCGGGGACATGCTGAGCAGCTCGCGGATCCCGCGGACGACCAGCCGCGCGGGCACCGGGAGGAACGCCGCGGAGGCGAGCACGACCATGCCGGGGTCGACGTAGCGGGCGAGGTCGTCCCTGCCGTTCAGGACGAGCACCCACGCGACCACGAAGCCGACGAGCACCCCGACGCTGAGCAGGGTGTCCCCCGCCCACTCGGCGGCCTCGGCCCGGACCAGGTCCGACGCGCGGCGGGCCATCCGGCGCAGCACCAGCGTGACCGCGACCCCGGCCACCGTGGACACCACGCCGTAGACCACTGCGGACCCGACGGCGATCGACTCCGGCCCGTCCACGATCTCCACCACCGCGCCGACGAGCGCGTAGAGGCACAGGCCCGCGAGCGCCGCCGCCTTGCCGACCACGGCGAGCGGCTCCCACGCCTCGCGGCCCCAGGGGTAGCGGTCGTCCGGTCCGCGCCGCGCGGTGCGCAGGGCCAGCACCGCGAGCAGCGAGAGCCCGACGGCGGCGAAGGAGTACAGGCCGTCGAACACGATCAGCCGGGACCCCGAGAGCACGCCCCAGACCAGGGCCATCACCCCGAACGCGGCGGAGGCCCACACGGAGACGCGCAGGGCGCGCTCGTCGTTCACGTGACGGCCGCGCGGACCCGCAGCGCGGCCTCCGCGGGGTCCTCGTGCTCCCAGACCCGCACGCTCCGCCAGCCCGCCTCGGCGAGTCGCTGGTCGGTGTCGCGGTCCCGCCGCCGGTTGTCGGACACCTTGCGGGCCCAGAACTCCGCGTTCGTGGCCGCGACGGTGTGGTGCTCCGGGCAGCCGTGCCAGAAGCAGCCGTCGAGGAACACGGCCACCTTGGCCCGGGTGAACAGCAGGTCGGCGGTGCGCCGGACGCCCTTCAGCGGCCGGGCCCCGACCCGGTACCGCAGGCCCAGTGCGTGCACCGCCCGGCGCAGCGCGAGCTCGGGCCTCGTGTCCCGCCCGCGGTTCGACCGCATGCTCGCCCGCACCCCCGGCGAGGAGGCCCACGACCCGTCCGGCACGGGTGCCGACCCTACTGTCCGGGTGCGGGACACCAGTACCTCGGAGTGGCGGACTCCGGCTGATCACGACGACCCGCGGCTCGTGCGAGACTCCCCGTCGAACTCGGGTGAGCCGCAGGGGGATCGATGCTCGCGCTCGTCGTCATCATGCTGTTGCTGCTCGGCTGGGCGCTGATCGCGGGCAGGCTGGCGCGGTTCAGCGTGACCATGCCGCTGGCCATGCTGGCGGCGGGGGTCGCGCTGACCGCGGGCTCGGACCCGGTCTTCGTCTTCGACATCGAGTTCGAGTCGGCCGAGCACATCGTCGAGATCATCCTGGCGATCCTGCTGTTCACCGACGCCACGGAGGTCCAGGGTGGGGTGCTCGGCCGCGAGCCGCGGCTCACCCTGCGGCTGCTGCTGATCGCCCTGCCCGCCTCGCTGCTGCTGGCCTGGCTCGCGGGGCTGGTGCTGCTGCCGGGCACCGGGCTGTGGCTGCTGGTGGTGCTCGCCACGATCGTGATGCCGATCGACCTCGCCCCTGTTCTGCCTGTTCGTCCTGGCCCTGGGAGTGGTCGTCGCCGCGGTGGGCGCGCACGGGCTCACCGACGCGCTCGCCGGGTTCCTGCCCGCGGCGCCGACCCTGGTGGGGCTGTTGACGATGGCGGGCGTCGCGGCGCTGCTGGCGAACCTGCTGAACAACCTGCCCGCCACGCTGGTGCTGCTCGCCGCCCTCGGCCCGGCGCCCGCTCCGGCCGTGGTGCTGGCGTTGCTGCTGGGGGTGAACATCGGGCCGAACCTGACCTACGTCGGCTCGCTGGCCACCCTGCTGTGGCGGCGGATCCTGCCCGCGCCGCCCCGCCTGGCCACCTTCTCCGCGCTCGGCCTGCTCACCGTGCCCGCCTGCCTGGCCGCGGCCACCACGGCGTTGTGGCTGGTCAGCGGGTGAGCGCCGGCGAGTCCGGCCCGCCCAGGTGGGAGGTGTCGTTCACCAGCCGGACGGTGGCGTTGCCGTCGGCGAAGAAGTCCGCGACGGACAGCGACGCCAGGTCCAGGTGCAGGCGGTAGAGGATCGAGGTCCCGACGCCCAGCGCGGTCTGCAGGATCAGCTTGATCGGCGTGACGTGGCTGACCAGCAGCACCGTCCTCCCGGTGAACTCGGCGACGATCTCCGCGAGCTCCCGGTTCACCCGCTCCCCCGCGGCGTCGAAGCTCTCGCCCTCGGGCGGCGGCACCGACGAGCTGCCGAGCCAGCGCGCGAACAGCTCCGGGTCGCGTTCGCGGGCCTCGAGGAAGGTCAGCCCCTCCCAGGAGCCGAAGTCCGTCTCGATCAGCCCCGGCCGCACCTCGACGGGCACGTCGACCGCCTTCGACACCGCCTCGGCCGTCTGCCGGGCCCGCTGGAGCGGGGAGGTGAGGATCGCGTCGATCCCGCCCCGCGCCGCCATCCGGGCCGCCGCCGCGTCGGCCTGGGCCAGCCCGAGCTCGGTGAGGGCGGGATCGCCGAGGCCGGAGTAGCGCTTCTCCACCGACAGCGGGGTCTGGCCGTGGCGGAGCAGCAACAGCCTGCTCACCGCCCCGCGCTGCCCGGTCCAGGCCGCGGAACCCGAAGGCGCACTCACAGGCCCGACTCCCCCGTCCGGACGAGGATCGCGTCGCACTCCTCGCAGTTCACGACGTCGTCCACCGCGGCGGCCTTGATCCGGCCGAGGAAGGTCCGGTCGAGCTCCAGCCTGCAGGCCCCGCAGCGCCGCTCGCGGAGCAGACCCGCCCCGACCCGGCCGCCCGCGCGGCGCTTCTCGTACTCGGCGAGCAGGTCCTCGGGGAGCTCGGGGAGGATCGCGGCGCGGTCTCGCGTGCGCCCCGCCTCGGCGGCGTCGAGGTCCGCGAGTGCGGTGTCCCGGCGGACCGTGACGGCGGCGAGCCGCTCCTCGGCCTCCGCCAGCACGCGCCGGGCGTGGTCGAGGTTGCCGCCCAGCGCCTCGCGCTGCTCCATGACCTCGAGCTGCTCGTCCTCCAGGGTGGACTGGCGGCGGGCCAGGGTCTCCAGCTCGTGCTGCAGGTCCTGGGCCTGCTTGGCCCCGATCCCGCCCGCGAGCAGGCCCTTGTCCCGCTCGGTGCGCTGCCGGACGCCGTCGATGTCCCGCTCCAGCCGCGTGATGTCCCGGTCCAGGTCCCCGGCCGAGGTCTCGGCCTCGACCAGCGCGTCCTTGCTCGACCGCACGGCGCCCTCGGCCTCGGTGAGCTCGGCGTGCTCGGGCAGGGCCCGCCTGCGATGGGTGAGCCGGGTGAGCTCGGCGTCCGCTGCGGCGAGGTCGAGCAGCCGCTTCTGCGCGGCGGGGGCGGCCTTCACACGGTCCTCCTGATCATGCGCCGATCGTCCACGGATCCGTGCGGATCGTGGACACGCGGATCTCGACGCTACCCTCCAGCGCCTTCTCGACGACGGCCGCCGCCTGCCCGCACCACGGCCACTCCGAGGCCCAGTGCGCGACGTCGACCAGCGCGGGCGTCGGGCGGCCGGGCAGGGAGCCCGCCAGCAGGTGTTCCGACGCCGGGTGGTGGCGCAGGTCCGCCGTCACGTAGGCGTCCGCGCCCGCGGCGATCG
>NZ_JACBXB010000578.1 GCF_013870575.1 Pseudonocardia pini | reverse complement strand
CAGCGCGGCGGTGATCTCCTGGTCGGTGGCCTCGGCCCGCGGGACGACGACGGTGTAGCCGTCGAAGGCCAGCCTGCGGCCGAACCGGGCGTAGACCCCGGGGTTCTCGCCGCGGCCCACGAGGACCACGACGGTCCCGCGGACGGCGGCCTCGGGGGTGAAGACGGCGGGCGCCGTGCGGTCGGTCGGCAACGTGGTCACGCGGGCACCTTCTCGGTCCGCCGGGCCACCTCGGCCCGGACGAGGGGGAGCAGCTCACGGCCGTACTCGGCCGCGTCGTCGATCGGGTCGTACCCGCGGATCAGCAGGGTGGTCACGCCGATGTCGACGTAGTCCAGCATCGCCTGCGCGACCGTCTCCGGGGTGCCGACGAGGGCGGTGGAGTTGCCCGCGGCGCCCGAGGCGGCGGCGGTGGCCGTCCACAGGCAGCGGTCGTGGACCTCGGCCTTCTCGGCGGCCGCGAGCAGCCGCTGCGACCCGACGTTCGTGGGTGCGGAGGCCTGGCGGAAGCGGGTGCCGGTGAACGACCCGTGTCCGCCCTTCGCCGCCACGATCCCGTCCCGGATCCGGTACGCGCGCTCCCAGGCCTGCTCCTCGGTGGCGCCGAGGATCGGGCGGAAGGACACGCTGATCCGCGGCAGGTCGGTGCGGCCCGCGGCGCGGGCCGCCGCGTGCACCTCGTCGATCTGCTCGGCCGTCTCCGCCAGCGGCTCGCCCCAGAGGGCGAACACGTCCGCGTGCCTGCCGCCGACCCGGTACGCGGCGGCGGACGACCCTCCGAAGTAGACCGGGATCGGGGCGAGCGGTCGGATCTCCTGCTGCACGCCTTCGACCCGGTAGTGCTCGTCGGCGAAGTCGAACGCCTCGGGCTCGGACCAGGACCGCTTCACGATCTCGAGGTAGGAGTCCGTGCGGGCGTAGCGCTGCTCCTTGTCCAGCCAGTCGCCGTCTCGCCGCTGGTCGACGTCGCTGCCGCCGGAGATGACGTGCATCGCCACCCGGCCGCCGCCGGAGAAGTGGTCCAGCGTGGCGTACTGCCGCGCCGCGAGCGTGGGGGCGGTGAAGCCGGGGCGGTGCGCGACCAGGAAGCCCAGCCGCTCGGAGTGCGCCGCGCCGTACGCGGCGACCTGCAGACCGTCCGGGGTGGACGACGAGTGGCCGACCAGCACCTTGTCGAACCCGCCCTCCTCGTGGGCGGACACGAAGCGGCGCACCGTGTCCCGGTCCACGACCGGGCCTGCGGCGGGGTGGGTCTCGGAGACCTCCTGGGTCCCGATCATGCCGACGAACTCGACGGTGGTCATGGCATCCTCCTCAGTGCACGCCGAGGCGTGCGAGCAGCTCGGCACGCAGGCGCTGGAACTCGGGATCGGTGACGTCGCGGGGCCGGTCGAGGTCGACGGGGGCGTCGTAGCCGATCCTCCCGTCCTGCATCACGAGCACGCGGTCGGCGAGCGCGAGCGCCTCCTCGACGTCGTGGGTGACCAGCAGGACCGCGCAGCCGTGCCGCTGCCACAGCTCGTCCACCAGGCCGCGAGCGGTGATCCGGGTCAGGGCGTCGAGGGCCGAGAACGGCTCGTCGAGCAGGAGCAGGTCCGGCTCCCGGACCAGCGCCCGGGCCAGCGCGGCCCGCTGGGCCTCGCCGCCGGAGAGCACCTTCGGCCACACGTCGACCCGGTGGGCGAGCCCGACCTCGGTGAGCGCGGCGACCGCGCGGTCGCGGTCCGGCTTGCCGGGCAGGCCCAGTACGACGTTGTGCCACACCTTCTTCCACGGCATCAGCCGCGGGGCCTGGAAGCCGACGGCGCGCCTGCGGGCCACCGTGACCTCGCCGGACACGTCCTTGTCCAGGTCCGCGAGGATGCGCAGCAGCGTGGACTTGCCGCAGCCCGAGGCGCCGAGCAGCGCGACGAACTGGCCGGGCTCGATGTCCAGGTCGAGGTCGGAGATCACGGCCCGGTCGCCGAAGCGGCGGGTCAGGCCCCGGACGGAGACCGCGTCCACCGTCCGCTGGTCGCTCACTGTCCGCTGAACGCCGGTCGCCACGACAGCAGCCCCCTCTCGAGTCCACGCACGATCATGTCCGCGACCAGGCCCAGGATCGCGTAGAGCACCAGGCAGACGATGATCACGTCCGTGGCGAAGAACTCGCGGGCCTTGTTCATCTCGTAGCCGATGCCGGAGGTGGCGTTGATCGTCTCGCCGAAGACCAGCGCCAGCCACGCGGTGCCGAGCGCGTAGCGCAGCCCGGTGAGGAACTGCGGCATCGCCGACGGCAGGATCACGTGCCTGACCTGCCCGAACCAGCCGAGCCCCAGCGTCTCCGACGCCTCGATGAGCGTGGAGTCGGTGTTGCGGATCCCGCTGTAGAGGTTGATGTAGAGCGGGAAGGTCACGGCCAGCCCGACGAGGACGATCTTGGGCGTCTCGCCGATGCCGAACCAGATGATCAGCAGTGGGATCAGGCCGATGACCGGGACGGTGCGCAGCATCTGCATCGGCGCGTCGATGATGTCCTCGCCCCGGCGGAAGAGCCCGGCCAGCGTGGCCAGCACCACCGCGGCGACGATCCCGAACGCGAGGCCCGCCAGCACCCGCAGCACCGAGGTCAGCACGGCGCTCTGCAGCGAACCGTCCTGCCACATCCCCGCCGCGGTCTCCGCGACGGTGACCGGGGAGGCGAGGGTGTCGGTGTCCAGCACGCCGACGCTCGACAGCACCTGCCACAGCACGATCAGGGCGATCGGCGAGATCGTCTTGAGCACCCAGCGGGGGACCCGACCGGGTCGGCGGTCGCGCTCCGAGGCGAGGGTGACGGTCTCCACGGCGGACGGCGGCGGTTGCACGCGCGTCCGCTCCGGTGTGGTGGTCATGGATGTCCCTAGGGGCGAACGGGCACCCGGGAGCCAGAACACGCCGGGCGCCCTGGATGGATCGCCGCCAGGGGTCGGTGGACGAGGCGGCGCGGTCCGTCGAGAGCGGTCAGCGCGGACAGAGGGCGGACGACACCCGCTCGAGGTCGATGTGACCCCGGGTCGTGAGCATCGCCGAACCGGTCATGACACAGGACCGTAACCGCAGCGGGCGGCAATCCCAACCTCACTCGTGGGGATTGCGCGCCCCGTCACACGAAGTGTACTGCCTGGTGGGAACCGTGGTCCGGTGTCCGGACATTGAGGGGCCGCTCGGTCGTCGGCATCCGTCGTAGGGTGTCCTCAAATCCGAACCGATCGACGACGACACCGGAGGACGAATGGGCAGGCGCGGGCGGAACAGGGTCGGGCGGGAGATCGCGAGCCTCCTGCTCCGGGGGGCGATCGGCGGCACCGTGATCGCGCACGGGGTCAAGCACGGCCGGAGCCTCGACGGCACCGCCGGCTGGTTCGGCTCGATCGGGTTCCGGCAGCCGAGGCTGCAGGCGCAGGCGAGCGCCGCCGTCGAGGTCGGGTCCGGGGTCCTGCTCCTCGCCGGGGCGGCGACGCCGCTGGCCTCGGCCGCCGTCGTCGCGACGATGGGGGTGGCGGCGCGGTCGGTGCACATCCCGAACGGCTTCTGGATCACCGCCGAGGGGTGGGAGTACGTCACCAACCTGGCCACGGCCGCCGTGGCGCTCGCGGCGATCGGGCCGGGCCGGTTCAGCGTGGA
>NZ_JACBXB010000577.1 GCF_013870575.1 Pseudonocardia pini | reverse complement strand
GCTGTCCGTCCAGGTCCAGGACCCGGTCACCGCGGCGGCGGACGTGCGCAGCGCGGTGTCCGCGGCCGGCGGGTTCGTCGCCGAGGAGCGGTCCGGCAGTGCGGTCGCCGGGTTCACCCTCCGGGTCCCGACCGACCGCGTCGACGCCCTCACCGAGCGGCTCGGCGGCCTCGGCACGGTCACCGCGCGGGGGAGCCAGGCCCAGGACGTCGGCGGGCAGGTCGCCGATCTCGACGGCCGGGTCGCGGCCCAGCAGGCCAGCGTCGCGCGGGTCCGGGGGCTGCTCGACCGGGCCACCACAATCAACGAGATCGTCTCCGTGGAGGCCGAGCTGGCCTCTCGCGAGGCCGACCTGGAGTCCCTGCAGCGGCGGGTCGCGCTGTTGCGCGACCAGGTGTCGTCAGCCACCGTCGAGGTGTCGCTGGCGCCCCTGCCGGTGGTCGCGGGACCGCCTGCGGCGGGCGGTTTCCTCGGCGGTCTCGCGGTCGGCTGGGAGGGGCTGCAGGCGATCGGGGCGGTGGCCCTGGCCGCGCTTGGGTTCGTGGTCCCGATGCTCCCGGTGGTCGCCGTGCTGGTGGGGCTCGCCTGGCTGGCCCGCCGGACCGTCCGGGCCCGCCGCCGTCCCACCACGCCGGACGACGCCCCGTCGACCTGACCTGGCCGCCCCGCGGGTTACCCTCGGGCGACCGCCGAGCGAACCCCTGGAGGACGTGATGGGTGCGCGCCCCCTGGTGCGCAAGGGTGCCGACCCACTCTGGGCCCAGCTGCTCGCGGACCTCCGCACCCGGCTGGACGCGCACGAGTTCGACCTCGCCTTCCCCGGCGAGCTCGCGCTGGTCGCCGAGTACAAGGTCAGCAGGCACACCGTGCGTGAGGCGTTGCGCAGGCTGCGCGACGAGGGCCTCGTCGTGGCCGGGCGCGGTCGCGCGCCGCGCCTCGCGGGCCCGGTCGAGATCGAGCAGCAGCTCGGCTCGATCTACAGCCTGTTCTCCGCCGTCGAGTCCACCGGCCGCGAGCAGCGCAGCGTGGTCCGCACGCTCGACGTGCGGGGGGACGGCGTGGTCGCGGCCCGGCTCGGGCTGGAGGAGTCCACCCCGCTCGTGCACCTGGAGCGGCTCCGGCTCGCGGAGGGCGAGCCGCTCGCCGTCGACCGGGTGTGGCTGCCGGAGGCGGTCGCCGCGCCGCTGCTCGACGTCGACTTCACCCACACCGGCGTCTACCCCGAGCTGGAGCGGCTCTGCGGGATCCGGGTCGCGGGCGGCCGCGAGAACATCCGGGCCGTGGTGCCGACCGCGGAGGAGCGCAGGCTCCTCGAGATCGACGGCACCGTGGCCGCGCTGGCCATCGAGCGCCTCGGCCGCTCCGGGGCGCGGGCCGTCGAGTGGCGGCACACGCTCGTCCGGGGCGACCGGTTCACCCTCACGGCGCAGTTCAGCGCCAAGGACGGCTACCTGGTGGGCGCCGCTCCCTAGCGCAGGCTCGGCACGGACACGCCGATCCCGCCCGGGGTGTCCGCGCCGTACCGCGCGATCTCCGCGTCGATGTCCAGGGGAGCGGCCTGCATCTGCTTCTCCGGGCCCAGCAGGTCCGCGGGGACGAGCCAGCTGACCTCGAACTCGAGCCCGTCCGGGTCCTTGGCGTAGAGCGCCTTGGTGGACCCGTGGTCCGACGCCCCGACGAGCGCCCCGTGCTCACGCAGCACGCCGGCGATCCGGGCGAGCTCCGCGAGCGTGTCCACCTCCCAGGCGAGGTGGTAGAGGCCCACGGTCGAGATCCCGGCCGTGGGGGCGCCGCCGCGCTCGCCCATCGCGAACAGGCCGAGGTCGTGGTCGTTCGTGGAGCCCTCGGCCTGCAGGAACGCGCCGCCCGGCAACGAGACGATCACCCGGAAGCCGAGCGCCGCGGTGTAGAAGGCGACACTGCGGTCGACCTCTCGCACGTAGAGCACGGCGTGGTTCAGGCGCTGGACGGGCACGGTTGCCTCCTGAGTCGTTTCAATGTTCAACGATACCCACAGTCAGATGAATGTTCAACCGAAACGGCGTACGCTGCGCTGCATGGAGGAACCGCGCTGGCTGACACCCCCCGAGCTCAAGGCCTGGCTGGCGTTCGTGGCCGCGACCACGCTGCTCGACGGGGCGCTCGACCGCCAGCTGCAGCGCGACTCCGGGATGCCGCACGCGTACTACCTGATCCTCGCCATGCTGAGCGACTCCCCGGACCACACCCTCCGGATGAGCGAGCTCGCCGCCGTCACGCAGAGCAGCCAGAGCAGGCTGAGCCACGCCGTCACCCGGCTGGAGCGGCAGGGCTGGGTCACCCGCCGTCCCTGCCCGGACGACCGGCGGTCCACCTTCGCCACGCTCACCGAGGAGGGCTTCGCCGCCCTGAGGGAGGCGGCGCCCGGGCACGTGGGCACGGTGCGGCACAACCTGTTCGACGCGTTGAGCGCCGAGCAGGTCGACCAGCTCGAAGGCATCTGCACGGCGATGCTGGGCAGGCTCACCCGCGATCCCGAGGCCACCCCCATCCCCGGGGTGTGCCCCGACCGACAGCGCTGACCGCCCGTCGTTTGGCAAGCTGTCGCGCATGCCCACACTCGTGCTGCTGCGCCACGGTCAGAGCGACTGGAACGTCAAGAACCTGTTCACCGGCTGGGTGGACGTCCCGCTGTCGGAGGTGGGCGAGGGCGAGGCCCGGCGCGGCGGGGAGCTGCTGAAGGAGCGCGGCATCCTGCCGGACGTCGTGCACACGTCCCTGCTGCGCCGCGCCATCAACACCGCCAACCTCGCGCTCGACGCCGCGGACCGGCACTGGATCCCCGTGTACCGCGACTGGCGGCTCAACGAGCGGCACTACGGCGCACTGCAGGGCAAGGACAAGAAGCAGATCCGCGAGGAGTTCGGCGAGGACCAGTTCATGGTCTGGCGCCGCAGCTACGACACCCCGCCGCCGCCCATCGAGAAGGGCTCGGAGTGGTCGCAGGACGGCGACGCCCGCTACGCCGGGATCGACGCGCCGCTGACGGAGTGCCTCGCCGACGTCGTCGTGCGGATGCGGCCGTACTGGGACGAGGCGATCGTGCCCGACCTGCGCGCGGGCAAGGTCGTGCTGGTCGCGGCGCACGGCAACTCGCTGCGGGCCCTGGTCAAGGAGCTCGACGGCATCTCCGACGCCGACATCGCAGGGCTGAACATCCCCACCGGCATCCCGCTGCGCTACGAGCTGGACGACTCGCTCCAGCCGGTCACCAAGGGCGGGGAGTACCTGGACCCCGCCGCGGCCGAGGAGGCCATCGCGGGCGTGGCGAACCAGGGGCGGTGAACGGTTCCCCCGTTCGGGGAGTGAACTGCCCGTGAACGGGGGCGGAACACTCCTCGATCGGGGAGTCAGGCGGCTCACCTTCGGCGCTTCGCGCTGGCGTCGGGCCTGGTCATGAGGCCTACGATGCCGCCGTGAACCCCGTGGCGTCCGCGATCCTGGTCGCCGTCGCCCTCGGCTTCGGCCTGTGGGCAGGCGTGCTGATCGGGCGTAGCCGCAGCCGGGGTCCGGCGCCCCGTCCGGACACCCGCCGGGTGCCGACGCTCGCCGAGCTCCTGCAGCGCACCTTCCGCACCACCGGCTCCGGCCTCGCCGTCCTCTCCGGCTCG
>NZ_JACBXB010000576.1 GCF_013870575.1 Pseudonocardia pini | reverse complement strand
AGCGCGGCCGCCTCGGGCGTCTCCTCGGCCTCCGGATCGGGCCGCGCGGAGACGAACAGCAGGTCGCCCTCGGGGGTGAAGGCGGGCTGCGACTCGCCCTTCTCCCCGCGGGTCAGCCTGCGGGCGGGCCGGACCCCCGACGGGTCGATCTCCCACAGCGCCGGTCGCCAGGCGGTGCGGTCCCGGTCCAGCGCGGCGGCCGTGGTGACCAGCCGGGTGCCGTCGGCGGACAACGCCAGACCCGCGAGCCGGGGGAGCGCGACGTAGGACTGCAGGTCGGTGAAGTCGGTCTCGGCCACCCGCCCAGCCTGGCAGACGGCGGTCCACCGCGTGACGAGGATCCGAACCGGACGGACCGGGTGCGCCGGGCGCGTCGGGAAGCACCGGGTCCGGTGGCGGTGTTGGATCGTTCCGGACGAGCACGACGGAGGACACGATGACCGACACGACGGCCCCCGACCGCATCGGATCGGGGACCGCGACGGCGCTGGTGGCCACGGCCTTCCTGGTCGCCATGCTGGGCACCACGCTGCCGACGCCGATCTACCCGCTCTACGAGGCGCGCTACGGCTTCGGTGGGTTCGTCGTGACGGTCGTCTTCGCGACCTACGCCGTCGGCGTGATCGCGGCACTCCTGGTCCTGGGCGGGCTCTCGGACCGGATCGGCCGCAAGCCCGTGCTCTACCTCGGCCTGGCGTTGGCGCTGGTCAGCGCGCTGGTGTTCCTGGTCCCGGCCATGCCCGCCCTGTTCGTCGGGCGGGTGCTCTCCGGCCTGTCCGCCGGGGTCTTCACCGGCACGGCCACGGCGGCGATCCTCGACCACGCCCCGCCCGACGGCAAGGCGCGGGCCGGGCTCGTCGCCGCGGCCGTCAACATGCTGGGCCTGGGGCTGGGCCCGGTCGTGGCGGGGCTGCTCGTGGAGCTCGCGCCCTGGCCCATGGAGCTGCCGTACCTCGTCCACATCGCGCTGGTGGTCCTGGTCGGGATCGGGTTGCTGGTCGTGCCGGAGCGCGTGGCGCGACGGTCGTTCCGGGTCGAGCCGCTGCGGCTGGGCGGGCTGCCGCCCGAGGTCCGGGGGACGTTCGTCCGCGCGGCGATCCCGTGCTTCGCGGGGTTCGCGGTGCTCGGCATGTTCACCGCCGTCTCGCCCGCCGTGCTGTCCCAGGTGCTCGGCAGGCCCAACCACCTGCTCGCCGGCGTCACGGTCTTCCTGGTGTTCCTCGGCTCCGCCGTGGGCCAGGTCGGCACGGCGCTGCTCTCCGAGCGCACGGCGATGCCGCTGGGCTGCGCGATGCTCGTGGTCGGCGTGCTGACGGTCGGTGGCGGGATCGTGGCCGTGTCCTACTGGCTGTTCGCCGCGGGGGCCGTGGTGGCCGGGCTGGGGCAGGGGATCAGCTTCCGGACGGGCCTCACCGCCGTCGGGTCCGAGGCGCCGCCCGCGCACCGCGGCCAGTCCCTGCTCACCCGGGCCGAGGACATGCCCGAGGCGCTGCACGCCTTCCTCGAGCGCAGGCCACCGAACTTCACCGGGAGATAGACCGTGACCGTGCACATCCCCGATGCCGGCTTCGGGCCGAAGGACGACCTGCGGCACTGGCCCGCCGAGCCGGGCGGCCGGATGCGGGACTCGCTGTTCTACGAGATGATCATGCCCGACGAGCGGCTCGGGCTGCAGATCTACCTGTACCTGACCGCGCACGGGAAGACCGGGTTCAACGTGGCGGTCTGGGGCCCGGGGAGCGAGCCGCTCGCGCTGGACCTCGGCGGCGGCAGCGTTCCCGCGGACATGGACTTCGACGACTTCCGGGTCGGGGGCCTCACGGTCTGCCAGCCGGAGCTGCGCCGCACCGCCGAGGTGACCTACTCCAGCGACACGGTCCGTCTGGAGTACCGCTTCGAGGCGGTGCAGGAGGCGTTCAGCTACCGCTCCAACCCCGACGGGCTGCCGGAGTGGTTCGCGGCCAACCGGCTGGAGCAGGCGGGCCGGGTGTCCGGCTTCCTGGAGGTGGCGGGCCGCCGCGTCGAGTGGGACCGGCGGATGGGCCACCGCGACCACTCGTGGGGCAACCGGGACTGGGGCGTGCCGCACCACTGGAAGTGGTTCGTGGCCTACACCGACACCGGGCGGGCGATCAACGGCTGGATCTGGATCGCGGGCGGCGAGTGGGGCTTCGCGGGCTCGGTGATCCGAGACGGCGTGACGGTCCCGATCGCGCACATCGACCACCACGCCACCTACCACGACGACATGTCCCAGAAGCACCTCGAGGCCACCCTCGTCGACACCGCGGGCGGTCGGACCGAGGTGACCTTCGAGCGCTTCGGCCTGGTCAAGCTGCCCACGAACGACGCGATGGCCACCGAGATCTGGGAGTCCGCCTGCGACGCCACGATCGACGGCGAGCCCGCCGCGGGGCAGTGGGAGACGCACTGGCCGCGGGACTACCTGAACCACCTTGTCGCGAGCAGGCGCAGATGAGCACCGACACCGCGGTCTGGGACTGGTCGCCCGCCGACCTGGTCTCCCTCGAACGGTTCCTCGCGGGGCTCGTCGAGGGCCCGCTGCGCACCCGTCGGATCGGGGACGGGCACTCCAACCTGACGTACCTGGTCAGCGGCAGCCGCGACGTCGTCGTCCGGCGGCCGCCGCCCCCACCGCTGCCGCCCGGCGCCCACGACGTCCTGCGCGAGGCCCGGTTGCTGCGGGGGCTCGCGGGCAGCGGCCTGCCGGTGCCCGAGGTGCTGGCCACCGCGGAGGCGGGCGAGGTGGTCGACAGCCCGCTGTACGTGATGAGTCACGTCCCCGGGCCGGTCCTCACCACCCGCACCCCGGGAGCCTTGGCGGAGCACCGCCGGGCGATCGGGGAGTCCCTCGTGGACACCCTGGCCGGGCTGCACGCCGTCGACTGGCAGGCCGCCGGGCTGGCCGAGATGGGCAGGCCGGAGGGGTTCAACGGCAGGCACCTGCGGCGCATGCGCCGGCTCGTCGCGGACTCCGACGGGGCTCCGCCGCCCGCGTTCGCCGAGGTCGACGGCTGGCTCGAGGCGAACGTGCCCGCCGAGTCCGGCGGGACGCTGGTGCACAACGACTACCGGCTCGGCAACGTGATCCTCGGGCCGGCGGGCCGGGTCGCGGCGGTGCTGGACTGGGAGCTGGCCACGATCGGCGACCCCCTGTTCGACGTCGGCTACTTCCTCGCGTCCTGGCCGGTCGCCGGGGAGCCGCTCACCCCGACCGGTGCGCTCGGCACCGCGGTCCTGGAGCCGGGCTACCCGACCCGCGCCGAGCTGGCGGAGCGCTATGCGGCACGCACGGGCCGGGACCTGTCGAACCTGCGCTGGTACACCACGCTCGCGCTGTGGAAGCTGGCCGTGCTGTTCGAGTACAGCCACCGCCGCACGGTCGCGGGGAACGGCGACCCGTACTACGCCGACCCCGCGCTCGTGCAGTCCTTCCTGGACGCCGCCCGCGCGGCCGCCGCGTCGTGAGCCGGCGGTGACTCACGGGACGGTGCTGCTCGCGAGACGACGGCCACGAGAGCCCCGATCCCGCTGAGCCCGAGTACGGCGAGCCCCGGCCCGGCCCGGACGGCGGTGGGGCTCTCGCCGTGCGGGCCGGGCCTTCAGGGACCCGTACGCCTTCAGTAGCGCGGTGCCC
>NZ_JACBXB010000575.1 GCF_013870575.1 Pseudonocardia pini | reverse complement strand
GCCGATCCCCCAGAGCGCCGCCGTCGGCCGCTCGCCCATGACGGCGAGCCAGGTCTGCGTGGACAGCACCCCGATGCCGGCGGGCTTGCCGAACCCCGTCGCGGTCTTGGCCTGCAGCGGGGTGTCCCCCACGCCGACCGAGCACACCAGCCCGGTCCGCTGCCGCACGGTCTCCTGGACCCGCCGAGCGAGTGCGAGGCGATCCGCCTCGTCGATCGGCGCCCCTCCCGCAGACGGCCCCGCCGACCCTCCCGCGCCGCCTCGTCCGACTCGCGCGCCGTCCTGTCCGACTCCCGGGCCCTCATGTCCGACTCCCGGGCCGTCATGTCCAACTCCCGGGCCGTCATGTCCAACTCGCGCGCCGTCCTGTCCGACTCGCGGGCCCTCCTGTCCGACTCGCGGGCCCTCCTGTCCGACTCGCGCGTCTGAAGTGAGGGACTCGCGCGTCGGGGGTGGGTGGCTCGCGGGGTGGGTGGGGGCGAGGAAGGCCTCCTCCCAGCCCAGGACCTCCACCTCCCCCAGCTCGCGCAGCACGGCCATGACCTGCGCCGATCCCGTCGCACAGGATTTCTCGTCATATGGGAGGAAAACGGCCTCGGGCAGCTTGCGCCCGGCCAGGCGGAGCGGGGTGCCCGCCCGCACGCCTGCCGATCGCGCCTCGTAGGAGGCGCACATGCAGACCGTGCGCGGCACGGTCGGGTCACCGGTACCGCCCACGATCACCGGGCGGCCGACCAGCGACGGGTCCTCGCGGCGGGCGAGAGCGACCAGGAACTGATCCACATCGATGTGCAGGAGGACCACACGTGGCATCGTGCCGGGACATGGACCACGGCGTCAGCACCTTCCTCACCGACTACGGCATCGATGCGGTCACGCTCGCCCGCGGCGTCGAGGAACGCGGCTTCGGCTCGCTGTTCCTCACCGAGCACACGCACATCCCGGTGAGCCGCGAGTCGCCGTGGCCCGGCGGCGCCGAGCTGCCGAGGCAGTACAGCCACACGTTCGACCCCTACGTCGCGCTCGGCGCGATGGCCGCGGTCACCGAGCGGATCACGCTCGGCACCGGCGTGTCGCTCGTCAACCAGCACCACCCGATCAACCTCGCGAAGGAGGTCGCGAGTGTCGACCGGCTCGCGAACGGCCGGTTCGAGCTGGGCGTCGGCGTGGGCTGGAACGTCGAGGAGATGGCGAACCACGGCGTGGACCCGAAGCGCCGCAACGCCGCGATGCTCGAGCGGATCGAGGCCTGCAAGGCCATCTGGACGCAGGACGAGGCCGAGTACCACGGCGAGTTCGTGGACTTCGACCCGATCTGGTCCTGGCCCAAGCCCGTGCGGGTGCCGCCGATCCTGGTCGGCGGCGGCGGGCCGACCGTGCTGGACCGGGTGGTCTCGCACGGCGACGGCTGGATCCCGCTGCGGATCAGGCTCTCCGAGCTCGACGCCTTCGCCGAACGCGTCGCCGAGCTGCAGCGCAAGGCCGCCGACGCAGGCCGCGGGCACCTCCCGGTCACGATCTTCGGTGCCGTCCCGAAGCCGGATGCCCTGAGCGCCTACGCCGACGCCGGCGTCGACCGGGTGCTGTTCGCCCTCACCGACACCGACGTCCAGTCCCGCCTCGGCGAGGTCAAGGCCACCACCACGACGGCGCTGCGAGCCGCGGAGGCGGACGCGGGCGCGTCCGTCGTGACCCGCGCCGTCGTCCGGGAGTTCGACACGAAGGCGGACAAGGCCGGGCAGCTGGCTGCGGAGAGCGACGCGGCCGCGCACGACGCCGTCGTCGAGCTGGAACAGGCCGGGGACAGCGCCAAGGCCGCGGCCGAGGCGGACCCGGGCATCGGGGCGGACGCCCGCGAGGCCGTGCTCGCCGCCCACCTCGCGATCTGCATCCTCAAGACCGAGGTCTGACCGGGCACCGGGTGCCCGGTCCCGTGGGCGTCCCTCGCCCAACGGTCAGGCACCCCACCGCGTCGCGGCCCGCTCCTGCGTGCCGCGACGCGGCCTGCCTCCGCATCTGCGGATGCTTCTGACCTGGCGTTTCCTGCCATGGGTGAAGATCGGTGAGGCCGGTTACCCTCGTGTCGTGACGGCATCGAACACGATCTCCCTGGGCCTGCCCGCCCTGCGGAGCGCCCCCACCTCGGACCCGTCACGCCCCGCCGATCCACGACTGGTGGACTCCTTCGGCCGGGTCGCGACGGACCTGCGGATCTCGCTCACCGACCGCTGCAACCTGCGCTGCACCTACTGCATGCCCGCCGAGGGCCTGGACTGGATGCCTCGCGAGGAACAGCTGACCGACGCCGAGCTGATGCGGCTGATCACGATCGCCGTGCGGGACCTCGGCATCCACGAGCTCCGCTTCACCGGCGGCGAACCGCTGCTGCGCAAGGGCCTCGAGGAGCTCATCGCCGCCTCGGCCGCGCTGGAGCCCCGCCCGGACATCTCGCTGACCACCAACGGGATCGGGCTCGCCCGCCGCGCCGAGGCCCTCGCCGCGGCCGGGGTCAACCGGCTCAACGTCTCGATGGACACGCTGCGACCGGAGCGGTTCGCGACGATCACGCGCCGAGACCGGCTCTCCGACGTGCTCGCGGGGCTCGCCGCGGCCCGCGCCGCAGGCCTGAACCCGGTGAAGATCAACAGTGTGCTGCTGCGCGGCACGAACGACGACGAGGCCGCGGACATGCTCGCGTTCGCCGTCGAGCACGGCTACGAGCTGCGGTTCATCGAGCAGATGCCGCTCGACGCCCAGCACGGCTGGGAACGCAGCGAGATGATCACCGCCGGGGAGATCATGGAGCGGCTCTCCGCCCGGTTCTCGCTCACCCCGGACGGCGAGGCCCGCGGCGGCGCCCCCGCCGAGCGCTACCTGGTCGACGGCGGCCCGGCCCGGGTCGGCGTGATCGCCTCGGTCACCCGCCCCTTCTGCGGCGCGTGCGACCGCACCCGGCTGACCGCGGACGGCCAGGTCCGCTCGTGTCTGTTCGCCCGCACCGAGACCGACCTGCGCGCCCTGCTCCGCGGCGGGTCCACGGACGCGGAGATCGCCGACACCTGGCGGACCGCCATGTGGGGCAAGCTCGCGGGCCACGGCATCGACGATCCCGGCTTCCTGCAACCGGACCGCCCGATGAGCGCGATCGGCGGCTGAGGAGGATGGCGCCCGTGACGAGCACTCTCACCCGTACCGTCGAGGTCCGCTACTTCGCCGCGGCCAAGTCCGCGGCGGGCACGCAGGCCGAGACCCTCGAGGTCCCGACCGGGGCCTCGGTCGCGGCCCTGGCCGAGATCCTCGCCGAGCGGCACGGGCCCGAGTTCGCGCGCGTGCTCGCCCGCTGCTCGTTCCTGGTGGACGAGATCGCCGTGCGGGACCGGGAGCGGGTGCTCCCCGAGGGCGCGGTCGTGGACGTCCTGCCGCCCTTCGCCGGCGGCTGAGCCCAGGCCGGCCTCACTCTCGGGATCGGCGTGGGTGTCGGTGGCGATCAGCAGGGCGTACCTGCCGGGCACCGCTACCCCCCGTGCCGGTCGACGAACGCCTGGAGCAGGGCCGCACGCTCGGCGTCGGTGGCCCGGGCGAGCTCGAGGGTGTCGCCCCCGATCGTGATGCTCAGCCGCCGGCCCTCGGCGCGACGCTGCAGCCACTCCTTCGTCCCCGCGAGCAGGGCGGCGAGCGCCCCGCCGC
>NZ_JACBXB010000574.1 GCF_013870575.1 Pseudonocardia pini | reverse complement strand
CGCGGCGTGCAGCGCCGCCGTGACCAGGTACCCGTCGACCAGCCGGAGGAGCCGGTCCGTCTCGTGCCCGCCCATACGCAACAGAGCACACCCGGGCCTGCCGGGATACCCCCGGAAAGCACTGACCGGCCCGGGACGATGTCTCCGGGCCGGCCTGTGTCGCGAGGCCGGACGTGCCGGCCGTGGTCTGGGGTGCTGGAGGTTCAGTACCCGGTGATCGCGTCCGTCAATCCTCGAAGATCAGAAATCTCCGAAACCGCCGCCGAAGTCGCCCCCGCCGAAGTCTCCGCCACCGAAGTCGCCGCCGCCCGCGTCGCCACCCATGTCGCCGCCTGCGTCGGCACCGGCGTCGCCGCCGCCGTCACCCTCGGCGGCCATGTCCGCGGCCGCCCCGTCCGAGTAGCCGGCCTCGTAGGCGCTGCCCGCCATGCCGGAGAACATCGCGCTGAACAGCAGGGCCGACCCGATGCCCCAGGCGCCGGCCACGAGGGCGGGCTTCCACCAGGGCTCGCTGTACCAGCCCGCCGGGACGGGGCGTCCGGCCACGTTGCCGCCGGGGTAGTAGTGCGCGTTGCGGTCCGACGGGTTCGGCGAGGCGCTGTAGGAGTGGCCCTCGACGTCGACGTCGCGGTCCTCGGTCACCGCGCCCGCGCGCTTCTGGCCGGGCAGCGGCGGCAGCTCGGGGCCGGGGTCCATGTCCATGGCCAGCCGCGCCGCCCGCACGTAGTAGAGGCCCTCGTACGCGGTCTCGGTGACGCCGCGGGTCTGGGCCGGGGTCTTGGCCTGCTCCATCTGCGAGCCCGCGGCGTTGTACCGCTCGGAGGCGTCGGCCATGGCCTGCTTGGCCGCCTCGTTGGTCGCGACGAGGTTCAGCACCTGCCCGCCGAGCCGCTCGGTCCAGCGCCGGGCCTCGGACTTGGCGTCCTCGAGCTCACGGGCCTGGCCTGCGCCACGGTTGCGGACCAGCCAGACGACACCCGCCACGATGGCGAGCAGCAGGACGATGGTCACGAGGTCCACGGGATCTCCCTGAGATACGGCATGTCACTCCCACAACGGACACCCGGCCCGATCCGTTCCCCGGGGCTAGGCTCGCCCGATGTCCGACAGCAAGCCGGTCGAGGCCTGGATGACCGACATGGACGGCGTGTTGGTCCATGAAGGAAGCATCATCCCCGGCGCCGACGCGTTCGTGAAGCGTCTCCGGGCGAAGGACGTCCCGTTCCTCGTGCTCACCAACAACTCCATCTACACGCCGCGGGACCTGCAGTTCCGGCTCCGCCACACGGGGATCGACGTCCCGGTGGAGGCGATCTGGACCTCGGCGCTGGCCACGGCGACGTTCCTCGCGGACCAGCGGCCCGGCGGGTCGGCCTACGTCGTCGGCGAGGCGGGCCTCACCACCGCCCTGCACGAGATCGGCTACGTGCTCACCGAGAGCGACCCGGACTACGTGGTCCTCGGCGAGACCCGCACCTACAGCTTCGAGGCCGTGACGACGGCGATCCGGCTGGTCGAGAAGGGCGCCCGGTTCGTGGCCACGAACCCGGACGCCACCGGCCCGTCGAACGAGGGCTCGCTCCCGGCCACGGGCTCGGTGGCGGCACTGATCACCCGAGCCACCGGCGTGGAGCCCTATTTCGTGGGGAAGCCGAACCCGCTGATGATGCGCGCCGCGCTGAACAAGCTGGGCGCCCATTCCGAGACCACGGTGATGATCGGGGACCGGATGGACACCGACGTCGTCGCGGGCATCGAGGCGGGCATGCGGACGGTGCTGGTCCTGACCGGGATCATGCGGGCCGACGGGGTGGAGCGCTACCCGTACCGGCCACACCGGGTCATCGGGTCGATCGCCGAGCTCGTCGAGGAGATCTGAGGGTGGTCCACGCCGGCGGGCACGCCGGCGTGGACCTGCGGCCGGAGAGGGAGGGGTATCTCCCGGCCGCGGGGTCGGCGCCCGCTCGCCGCGTTCCTCGCGGAACCCGGCTGCGTCGGCGCCCCGGGGTTGGATTCGGAGGGCACGTACGGTGCGTTACCGCGCGTTCAGAGCATTTCTCGTCCGTTCCGGGTTGCGAATCACACAGATGTGATTACCCTCGGATGGCATGGGTGACACCGTGTGGTGGAGCTGCCCGGAATGTGGCTCCTATGCCGAGTTGTCCGCCGAGGAATCGGCCGGATTCGCCATCTCCTGCCCGGACTGCCAGGGCCCGATGGCGTCGCAGTGGTCCTGGGAGGACACGCACCACGCCGCGTGAGGCACGCGCCGGGGTCAGCGCGGCGGCCCGCCCGGGCGCCCGCCGCCGGGAGCGGACCCTCCGGTGGGCTCGGTGCGGGTGTCCACGGGGACGTGCAGCGCCACGGTGTACCCCGTGCCGACGCTCCCGGTGACGGCGGCCAGCTGGCTCGCGCCACCGTCGTCGCCGAAGACGTTGTCGCCGTCGAGCGTGAGCTGCGCCAGGTTGCGCACCGACGACTCGTAGCCGGGCTCGGCGAACACCGTGTCGCAGACGTCCTTCGGCAGGGCGAGCTGCGAGGTCGCGACGGCGTCGGCGGAGTCGGTGATCTCCGCCTGCGCCGGGTAGACCTCGAAGTGGACGTGCGGCCAGCGCCCCGGGTAGCAGGCCGGGACGATGCTGGTGAAGCGCACCTTCCCGGTCGCGTCGGCGACCTGGACGCCGCGCAGGTAGTTCTCGTCCTCGAGGCCCTCGGAGTACAGCGAGTACTCGCCCGCGCGGTTGCAGTGCCAGACGTACACGGCCACCCCGGCGAAGGCGGAGCCGCCGTTCGCCAGGTCGCTCACGGTCAGCTCGAGGGTCATCGGCACGCCCTCGGCCGTCGCGCTCCCGGTGCCGAAGCTCGACCGGATGTCGCTGCGGACGACCCCGCTCTCGCTCAGCACGTTCGGTCCGTTGGAGCCGTCGCCCGGGTACGGGCCCGCGGTCTCGTCGGGGATCTCGGTGGTGCCCGTGCCCGCGGTGGTCGCCGCCGCGCCGGTGGTGGTGCCGGTCCCGCAGGCGGCCAGCCCGAGGGTGACGGCGCCGAGGCCGAAGGCCTTCAGCATCCGGCGGCGGCCCAGCAGGGTTCCGACGTCGAAGCCGAGGCCCTGGTCGACGAGCTCGTCGTCGGGGCGGGGCAGGGCGCGGCCCTGGTAGGTCGGGTGGTGGCGCGGCACGTCGGTCCTCCAGCGGTTCGGGTCGTCTCGTCCGAAAGCTAGGGGCCCGACCCGGCCGTCCGCTGTGCGGAACCTGGGTGCCTGCTGTGAGGCCGGAGCACCGCGAGATGCCCGGGGATCGCCTCGTGGATCCCGGGCGTCCGCATCGGCACCGCGGAGATGGTCACCCCGCGGTCCACGACGACCCGTTCCCAGCGCTCGGGCGGGAAGGCGTCGGCGAGCTCGGCGTCGCCGAACGGGTGCGGCCGCGGGCTGCCCGCCGCGAGCGCGCGGGCCAGCGGCGGCGGCACCCCGCGCGGGCCCGCACCCAGGCTCTCCAGGTAACCGAGCAGCGCGCCCCGGAAGTCCGTCTCGGCGAGCAGGACGACGCCCGTCCGGCCCACCAGCGCGGCCACGGTCTCGCCCGCCCGGCGCCGCTCGTGTGGGTCGAGCACGTGCAGCACCCCACGGACGAACACCGTGCAGTCGCCGAGCTCGGCGTGCAGGGCACGGCCGAACGCGGGGTCGGTGA
>NZ_JACBXB010000573.1 GCF_013870575.1 Pseudonocardia pini | reverse complement strand
CGACGTCACCGACCGCCTCGACCAGGTCCGGGCGCCGACGTTGGTGGTGCACCGCACCGGGGACCGCGCCGCGCCCGTCGCGCAGGCGGAAGCCCTCGCCGACGGGATCGACGGGGCTCGGCTGGCGCTGCTGCCCGGCCGCTCGCACCTCCCTTATGCGGGCGACCGGGACGAGCTGGTGCGCGTGGTCCGTCGGTTCCTCGGCCTGCCCGTCGCCCGCCGCCGCGCCGACGGGTTGACCGCTCGGCAGAACGAGGTGGCCGAGCTGGTCAGCCAGGGCTGCACCAACCGCGAGATCGCGACGCGCCTGGGGATCGACGAGCGCTCGGCCGAGGGTCACGTGGAACGGATCCGGCTCCGACTGGGCTTCCGGTCCCGCACCCAGATCGCCGCCTGGTACAGCGCGCGCAGCCCGGAAGTGGGGTAGTTCCACGCCTGACCGCGCGGCGACGTCGGCGCAGAGTCCTGGTACCGACCAGCGAGACGAGGACTCCAGTGATCGACACCCAGACCGGCTTCGAGGTGCACGGGGTGCGGGGCCGCTTCAACGCCGCGTTCTTCGGCACGATCGGCCCGCTCCTCGAGCGGGACCTGCGCCCGCACAAGCAGCGCGTGTTCGCCGACCTGCCCCGGACGGTCGTCGAGCTCGGCGCCGGGGTGGGCGCCAACCTCGGCTACCTGCCTCCGGGATCGACGCTCGTGGCCGTCGAACCCAACGTCCCCATGCACCGACGGCTGCGGGCCGCCGCCGAGCGCCACGGCGTGCACCTCGACCTCCGCGACCGAGTGGCCGAGCACATCGACCTGCCCGACCAGAGCGTGGACACCGTGATCTCCTCGCTCGTCCTCTGCACCGTGGCCGACCCCGCCGAGGTCCTCGCCGAGATCCGTCGCATCCTGCGACCCGGCGGCACCTACCGCTTCGTCGAACACGTCGTGGCGCAGGCAGGCACTCCCACTCGGACCCTCCAACGCGTGCTGCGGCGGCCGTGGGCCTGGACCTTCGAGGGGTGCTCGTGCGAACGGGACCTGGCCGGTGCCCTGCGCGGGGCCGGGTTCGCCCGTCTCGACCTGGAGCCCTACCGGCTGCACACCCCGTTCGTCCCGTTCAACACCCAGCTCGCCGGCGTGGCCCACGCCTGACCGCCGTCAGGTCCGGGCCGGCTCCCGAGGGGCACCGGTGCGCCGGAACTCGCTGGGGTTCACGCCGCGGATGCGCTTGAACGCCGCGCTGAAGCCGAAGGGATCGGAGTAGCCCACGGCGCGGGCGACCTCGGCGACGGTGGTCGCCTCGCGCTCGACCAGCAGGTCCGCCGCGAGCGTCATGCGCCAGCGGGTGAGGTAGGTCAGCGGCGGCTCGCCGACGAGCTCGGCGAACCGTTTCGCGAGCGTGGCCCGCGAGACACCGGTCCGGTCGGCCAGCGCGGAGACCGTCCACGGCGCGGCCGGTTCGGCGTGCAGCAGCCGCAGGGCATGGCCGACGACCGGATCGCGGTGCGCGGCGTACCAGGCGGGCGGCTCGCCGTCGGGCCGGTCGAACCACTCGCGCAGCGAGCAGACGAGCATCCAGTCCAGCAGCCGGTCGAGCACCACCTGCTGGCCCGGGGCGTCGACGGCGACCTCGGCGGCCAGCAGGTCCCGCACGGCGTCGGCCGTCCCACCGGGGGCGACGCGCAGGACCGCCGGCACCGCGTCGAGCAGGCGCCTGCCGATCTCACCCCGGACCGGGTAGGCGCCGACGACCAGTGTGGTCGCGCCCGGTCCGGAGTCGTTCCAGCCGAGCCGGTGCGTGGTCCCGCCCTGGTCCGGCGTCGCGCAGTCCTCGCCGCACTCGATCGGCTCGGCCTCGGTCCCGATCTCGTCGACGAACGAGAACGGCGCGGGGCCGCGCACGACCAGCGTCTCGCCGGGCGCGAGGTGCTCGGGCGGGCGCCCCTCCGGGACGATCCAGCCCGCTCCCTCCAGGACGGTGCACAGCGTGAGCGGCGCGCCGTCCACGAAGACCAGCGACCACGGTGCCGACAGGGTCGAACTGCCGAACAGCGACCCCTGCGCCCGCACGCCGCGGAACAGGTCACCGAAGGCATCCACGAGCCCCAGGCTAGACGAACACACAGGCGAACGAGCTTCTCACCCATGGATTCGTCCGACGGCTCGCCGCAGAATCGTCGTCATGAGCACCGACATCACCCTCGTTCTCGGCGCCACCGGCAAGACCGGCAGGCGGGTCGCCGCCCGGTTGCGACTGCGCGGCACCCCGGTCCGCGCCGCCTCCCGGTCCAGCCGGACCCGGTTCGACTGGACCGACCCCACCGGCTGGGACGCGGCGCTGGAGGGCGTCTCCACCGTCTACCTCGTGCCGCCGACGGTGCCCGGCCCGGTGCACGAGTTCGTGGCCCGGGCCGAGGCCGCCGGCGTGCGACGCCTGGTCCTCCTCTCCGGGCACGGCGCCGACACCTGGGGCGACTCGACCTTCGGCCTGGACATGCGCTCGGCCGAGGACGCCGTGCGCGGCTCGGCGCTGGAGTGGACCGTGCTGCGCCCCTCGAACTTCAGCCAGGACTTCGACGAGGACGTCTTCCACGCCCCGCTCGTCGCGGGCGGACTGGCCCTGCCCGCCGGAGAGGTGCCCGAACCGTTCATCGACCTGGAGGACGTCGCCGACGTGGCGGCCACGGTGCTGGCCGAGCCCGGCAGGCACGCCGGGCGGGTCTACGAGCTCACCGGCCCGCGCGCGCTGACCTTCGCCGAGGCCGTCGAGCTGATCGCCCGGGCCTCCGGGCTGCCGCTGACCTACAAGCAGGTCTCCCTCGCGGAGTACACCGCGGCGCTGGTCGAGCAGGGCGTGAGCGAGACCGAGGCGGAGCACGTCAGCGCGATGTTCGAGCTGATGGCGCGCGGGGTGATCGCCGGGACGACCGACGGCGTCGCCACCGTCCTGGGTCGCCCGCCGCGGACCTTCGAGGAGTACGTCGTGCGGGCCGCGGCGGCGGGAGCGTGGGACCGATGAGCGACGCGCTGACCACCGAGGACCTCGAGTTCCTCGGCCGCCCCCTCCACGGGTTCCTGACCGTGGCCGCGGCGACGCAGCCGCCCCAGCCGCGGCCGGTGTGGTTCGAGGCGACGGCGGAGGGGACGGTCCAGCTGTTCACGGCACCGGACTCGCTGAAGGTCCGTCGCCTGCGCCGCGATCCGCGCGCCTCGATCGTCGTCGCCGCCCCGGCGGACGAGCGCGAGCGCTGGGTCTCCGTCGCCGGGCGCACCACGGTGGAGTCCGACGGGGCCCACGACCTCGCCGCCAGGCTCGCCGCCCGCTACTGGGACCTCGACGACCCGGCGCGCGCCGCCGACCTCGCGGCGATCCTGGCCGAGGACCAGGTCCGTGTCGTCCTCCACCCGGACTCGGTACGCCGCTTCGCCTACTAGTGTCCCGCACCGCGGGTCCGTCGCGTATCTCGGCGGATCCAGGTTCACACGAGGCCAGGCACCGGTCCGAGGCTCGTACCGGGTGTACTCGCCGGACCGGCAACGCCGCCGTGCGTGAGCCTGGGCCGTCGAGATGTGTGGCGGACTCGCGGTGCGGGACACTAGCTACCCTCGTGCGATGGCCGACCGCGGGACGCTCGCCGAGGCCTACCGGCGGTTCGCGGCCGGTGGGGCCTCGCCCTTGTCCGCGAGCGTGGCACTCGCCCTGGCCGGGCCAC
>NZ_JACBXB010000572.1 GCF_013870575.1 Pseudonocardia pini | reverse complement strand
CATGTCGAGGGCCTCGCGGCGATGTCGGACGCGTTGCGCGCCACCGCCGTCGAGGTGACCATCGAGCCGGACGGGGAGAGCGGGGACACCCGCCCCCGGCGGCCCGGCGAGGAGCTGGTGCTGGTCCGCGAGGGCGTGCTGACCGTCGAGGTGGCGGGCGAGACCTACGAGGTGGAGGCGGGGGACACGGTGCACTACCCCACTGACCGCGGCCATTCCTGGCGCAACAGCGGGGCGGTCCCCGTCCGCGCGGTGTGGGTGATCCTGCGTGGCTGAGACCCTCGCCGAGATCGCCGCCGCCTGCCTCGCCAACCCGGGGCTGGCGGCGAAGGCCGAGATCGCGCTCGTCGGCGAGATCCTGGGGGACACGGACTGGGAGGCCGGACCCGGGGACGACGGCGCCGTCGTCGCGACCCCCGGTGGCCCGGTCGTCGCGTGCGGGGAGGCCCTGTTCCCACCGTTCGTGGCCGCGGACCCGCACGGCGCCGGCTTCGCCGCCGTGCTGACCAACGTGAACGACGTGGCGGCGATGGGCGGGGTCCCGCTCGGCATCGTGGACACCGTGGTCGCCTCGGAACCGTTGGCGCGCAAAGCCTTGGCGGGGATGCGCGAGGCCGCTGAGCTCTACGACGTGCCGATCGTCGGCGGGCACCTCACGCTGCACGACGGCGACCCGGCGATCTCCGCCTTCGCCGTCGGCTCGACCTCGGCCCCGCTGTCCGTCACGCGCGCCGCGCCCGGTCAGTCCCTCGTGGTCGCGGCCGCGCTCGAGGGCCGGATGCGGGAGGACTTCCCCTTCTTCCCCGCCTTCGAGTCCCGCGGTCGGCGCAGCGCCGGGGACATCCGGCTGCTCGGTGCGCTCGCCGAGGCGGGGGTGGTCGTGGCGGCCAAGGACATCAGCATGGCCGGGCTCGTCGGGTCGCTGGCGATGCTGCTGGAGCCGCGGTCACTCGGGGTCGCGGTGGACGTCGCGGCGGTCCCGACGCCGGCGGGCGTGCCGCTGGTGCGCTGGTTCAACTGCTTCCCGAGCTTCGGCTTCCTGCTCTGCGTGCCCGAGGGCCGCGAACCGGAGTGCCTGGCGGCCTTCGCCGAGCGGGACCTGGCCGCCGCGGTGGTCGGGACGCTGGACGACTCCGCCGTGCTGTCCCTGACCCGTGGCGAGGAGCGGGTGGAGGTCCTGGACCTGCGCACGACCGCCATCACCGGCCTGCCGCGCTGAGCACCGCCCGACCCACCGTCGTCCGACTCGCGCGTCGGAAGTGGGGGACTCGCGGGCGGGGTTGTCCGACTCGCGCGTCGGAAGTGGGGGACTCGCGGGCGGGGTTGTCCGACTCGCGCGTCGGAAGTGGGGACTCGCGGTCACTCGGCGAGGCGGAGGTGGCGTGCAGGTGCTGGGGCGAGGGTGGGGCAGATGCCGTCCCCCGAGGCCCTGACCAGTGCCTCCCGGGTCGGACGCGCGCCCCGCAGGGCCACGTCCGCCGCGACCAGGAAGATGCGCAGCGCCCGCTCCGGGTCCTGCCAGCGGTGCTCCTCGGCGAACTCGACCCACCGAGCGGGCGGGATGGTCGCCTCCTCCGGGTACTCCAGCTCCGCCCAGGTCACCGCGGTCTCGAACAGCTCCACGACGGCGTCCGGGTCCGTCTCCACGGCCAGCAGCCGGTCGTGGTGCGCGCGCCACGGGTGGTCCGCCCGGCACTGCGCGGGGCAGCCGAGCCGAGCGGGTTCTGCGACACGGTCCACGGCGGGCCTCCGATCCTTCGACCCGTTCTTTCTAGATCCCCGTCGCCACCGGGAGATGTCGAGATCGTTACCCCCGGACTACGGAATGTTTCGTGACCGTGAAGGACTACCCGAAGAACACCTCGGCCTCGGCGTAGAGGGCCGGGTCGACGGTCTTGAGCTCCTTCGTGGCCTCGAGCAGCGGGACCATGCGGACGTCGGTGCCGCGCAGCGCCGTCATCATGCCCCACTCGCCCGCCTGCACGGCGTCGATCGCGTGCAGCCCGAAACGGGTGGCGAGCCAGCGGTCCCGCGCCGTGGGCGTCCCGCCCCGCTGCACGTGCCCGAGGACCGTGGTCCGGGCCTCCTTGCCGGTCCGGCGTTCGATCTGGTGCGCCAGCCAGTCCCCGACGCCACCGAGCCGGGCGTGCCCGAAGGCGTCCTTCTCCCCGCTCTGCAGCACCTCGGCGCCACCCTCGGGCGTCGCCCCCTCGGACACGACGATGATCGACGCGTACCGGTCCCGGAAGCGGCTCTCCACCCAGTCCTGGACCCGGTCGACGGAGAACGGACGCTCCGGGATGAGGATGCCGTTCGCCCCGCCCGCCACGCCCGCGTGCAGGGCGATCCAGCCCGCGTGCCGCCCCATCACCTCGACGATCAGCACGCGGTGGTGGGACTCGGCCGTGGTGTGCAGCCGGTCGATGGCCTCGGTCGCGATCGAGACCGCCGTGTCGAAGCCGAAGGTGTAGTCCGTGCCGCCCAGGTCGTTGTCGATCGTCTTGGGCACACCCACGACGCGGATGCCGTCGTCGTGCAGCCGGGCGGCGACCCCGAGGGTGTCCTCGCCACCGATCGCGATCAGCGCGTCGATCCGCAGGTCGGCGAGGGTGTGCCGGATCCGGTCGACGCCCTCGGGGGTGGCGAACGGGTTGGTCCGCGAGGAGCCGAGCACCGTGCCGCCGCGGGGCAGCAGGCCGCGCACGTCGGGGATGCCGAGGGGCTGGACGTCCGCCTCCAGCACGCCGCGCCAGCCGTCGCGGAACCCGACGAACTCGTGCCCGTAGGAGGGCACCCCCTTGCGGACGACCGCCCGCAGCACGGCGTTGAGCCCGGGGCAGTCGCCCCCGCCGGTCAGGACACCCACGCGCATCCGGTGACTCCATCTCCATCGATGCAGAAGAGGCTGAATGTTACCGCCGTCACATCGCGGTCGCGCGATGTGGGGTACTCCGCCGACATGGCCGACCTCGACACCGCCCACGCCCGCCCCGACGGCGCCTCCGACGCCGACGTCGCCGCCACCGGCAAGCTCTCGGAGATGCTCGAGCGGATCGAGCGCGCCCGCGGCGCCCTGTACGAGTTCCACCAGCTCATGGGGGGTGCGGACGCCATGCTCGACGACGTCGTCGACTCGCTGCGGGAGGCGGGCCGGACCGAGTGGGCCGACCGGATCGGCACGGAGCTCGTGGGCCGCAACGCGATCGAGGGCCGCTGGAGCTTCCAGATCGTCGAGGAGTTCGACGACGGCTACTACGGCCCGCTCAAGGACACCGAGCGCGCGCTGCGGGAGGACCTGGTCGGCGGCCGCCGGCACGTCTTCGAGGCGGAGATGAAGGAGCGCAGGCGCACCCACGGCCATCCGGCGCACGCGGCGACACCGTAGGGCGTTCGTCACGATCGTCGGTCTCGTGGCCTGCGGGTTCATCGTCCGTCCACGTCCTGATCACCGGGTCCTCGCCTGCGCTACCTAGCGTCCCCGGCGACCCGATCCGGTGAACCCGAACGCCGGACGCTCCCACCAGGAGGACGACCGTGGCCGAGCCCTGCGCCGGTGACCGCACGCTGCCCTTGATCCACCACGGCAGGCAGGGGCTGACCTGCCGTTACCGCTGCGGCGACGCGTGCGCGAAGCCGGAGCCGAACCGCTCCGCCAACCCGTACTTCGGCGAGGTGCTGCAGACGGTCCTCGACCGGCGGGGGATC
>NZ_JACBXB010000571.1 GCF_013870575.1 Pseudonocardia pini | reverse complement strand
GCCCGGCACGTCGGCGGGGTCACCGGTCTCAGCCGGGCCCGCGGTCGCGTCGGAACCGGGGGTCCCGAGGGTCCCGACCGGTCCGGCCCCCCGGATCCCCCTGTCCGCCCGGCTGCGGTGGAGCAGGAACAACAGCCCCAGCACCGCCAGCGCGGGCAGGACGATGCCGCCGTCCCCACCCCAGAAGATCCCGCCGCTCGCCAGCAGTAGGACCGCGAGCAGGACGAGCACGAACGGGTTGGCGCGGGAGGTCGCGGGCCGCGGCCCCGCGCCGTCGAGCGGGTCCGCGGTGTCGGCGGCGGGCAGCAGCAGCCACCCCGCCAGGTAGAGGAAGACGCCGATCCCGTAGAACGCGCTGACGGCGAAGCCGACGCGGACCAGGACCGGATCGATGTCGTAGCGGCGGGCGATGGCGGCGGCGACGCCGGCGACCTTGCGGTCCCGTCGTGGTCGTGCGGGACGGGTCTCCCACATGTCCCGCAGCGTCGTCCCGACGTCGGTGCCGGCGGAGTTACTCATGACAGCGACCCTCCCCGCGTGCGCGCCCCCACGGTATCGGGGACGACCCCGAATCGCCCCGGGGTGCGACCCCGGTGTCCCCGGGGCCCGCGCGTGTGACCATGGGGTGGTGAGCAGCCCCATCGAGACAGTGGAGGACCGCCCGACGAAGGCGCCGCTGGCGCGTCGTCGGTCGGGCCGGCTCGTCGCGGGTGTGGCGGGCGGGGTCGCGGACCACCTGGGCGTCCAGGTGCTGTGGGTGCGGGCCGCGTTCGTCGTGCTCGCGGCCGCGAACGGGATGGGCGTGCTGGCCTACGGGCTGTTGTGGGTGTTCGTGCGGCAGGAGGCCGCGGACGTCACCCGCGAGGTGTCGGCCAAGGAGCGGCAGCAGGCCATGGGCCTGGCCGCGCTCGGGATCGGGATCGGCCTGGTCGGCGCCGCGCTGCAGAACCAGGTGGTGGGCTGGATCGTCGGCCCGCTGGGCGTGGCGGCCGTCGGCGCCGCCGTCGTGTGGCGGGAGGCGGACGAGGCGCAGCGCCGCCGGTGGACCACCGGGGCCCGCACCGGGATCCTCGGCGGCGGGCGCAACGCGGTCCTCCGGATCGTCGCCGGCGGGATCTTCGTCGCCGCCGGCATCACGGTGTTCCTGCTCGGCAACCTCAACCTCGGTCAGATCCAGTTCGGCGTGCTGGCGGTGCTGGCCACGCTCGTCGGGGTCGGCGTGCTGACCGTGCCCTGGTGGGTGCGGCTGGCCCGGGACTTCGGCGAGGAGCGCCGGGAGCGGATCGTGACCGAGGAACGCGCCGAGATCGCCGCCCACCTGCACGACTCGGTGCTGCAGACCCTCGCGCTGATCCAGAAGCAGTCGAACGACCCGCGCGAGGTCCAGCGCCTGGCCCGTGGACAGGAACGGGAGCTGCGGCACTGGCTGTACGGCCCGCAGGGCTACGGCCGGGGAGTCGGTCCCGCGATCGACGAGTCGCTCTCCTCCGCCCTGCAGACCGCCGCGGCCGAGGTCGAGGACACCTACGCGATCACCGTCAACCCCGTGATCGTGGGCGACCGGTCACTCGACGACGGCCTGCGCGCCCTCGTCCTCGCCGCGCGCGAGGCGATGGTCAACGCGGCCAAGCACGCCGGCGTCGACGAGGTCAGCGTGTACGCCGAGGTGGAGGAGGACGAGGTGAACATCTTCGTCAAGGACCGCGGCAAGGGCTTCGATCCCGAGGCCGTCCCCGATGACCGGCACGGGCTCGCGGACTCCGTCCACGGCCGGATGGGCCGCCACGGCGGTACGGTCCGGCTGCGCAGCACACCGGGTGAGGGCACCGAGGTCCACCTGGCGATGACCCTCTCGGAACAGGAGACCCCCGCGTCATGAGCGATCCGATCACGGTGTTCCTGGTCGACGACCACGGGTTGTTCCGTGCGGGTGTGCGGGCCGAGCTGGAGCGCGGCGCCGCGGGCGACCCGCCGCTGGAGATCGTGGGCGAGGCCGGGTCCGTGGACGAGGCCGTCGCCGGGATCGGGCACCTGAAGCCGCACGTCGTCCTGCTCGACGTCCACATGCCCGACGGCGGCGGCGCGGCCGTGCTCGGCCGGATCCGCAAGGAGCAGCCCGACGTCGTCTTCCTCGCCCTCTCGGTGTCCGACGCGGCCGAGGACGTGATCGCGGTGATCCGCGCCGGAGCCCGCGGGTACGTGACCAAGACGATCTCCGCCCGGGAGCTGGGCGACGCGGTGCGCCGGGTCCAGGCGGGGGACGCGGTGTTCTCGCCCCGCCTCGCGGGCTTCGTGCTCGACGCCTTCTCCGACCGCCCCGGAGCCGCCCCCGCGGTGGACCCCGAGCTGGACCTGCTCACCAAGCGGGAGCGGGACGTCCTGCGGCTGCTGGCCCGCGGGTACGCCTACAAGGAGATCGCGGGCGAGCTGTTCATCTCGGTGAAGACCGTGGAGACCCACGTCTCCAGCGTGCTGCGCAAGACCCAGCTGTCCAACCGCTACGAGCTCTCCCGCTGGGCCTCGGACCGCCGCCTGGTCTGACCGCCACAGGACGCTGTCCATGATCATCGTTTCGGTACGTGGAGCCGCGAGGGACGCGGGTCCGGGTACCGGAGCGGTGATCTTGGTGCGAGCGGGAGGAGCGGTCGTCGCAGGGTTCGGCGGGTGACGGGTTCGTTCCGGCACTCGGCGCTCTCATGATCGCTGTCTGGGCACGCGCAGCCGCGGTGAGCGCGGGTCTCCGCTCCGAAGTGGTGATCTCGGGCCGGTCGGGCCGCACCGAGATGGTGATCGCGGGCTCCGGTCGGGCCGTGAGGTGATCGCTGTCTGGGCACGCGCAGCCGCGGTGAGCGCGGGTCTCCGCTCCGAACTGGTGATCACGGGCCCGGTTGGGCCGCACCGAGATGGTGATCGCGGGCTCCGGGCGGGCCGTGAGGTGATCGCTGTTCTGGCGCGCGCAGCCGCGAGGAGCGCGGATGCCTGTGCCGAGACGGTGATCATGGGCTCGGGTCGGGCGATGAGGTGATCGCTGCTGAGGCACGCGCAGCCGCGGGACGCGCGGCCCGGCGCTCTGAGACGGTGACCGTCTCGAGCGACCC
Source organism: Pseudonocardia pini (assembly GCF_013870575.1). Lineage (GTDB taxonomy): Bacteria > Actinomycetota > Actinomycetes > Mycobacteriales > Pseudonocardiaceae > Pseudonocardia > Pseudonocardia pini. Next base: position 610 of record NZ_JACBXB010000571.1, on the reverse strand, counting down.
GCGGCGTGGACGGCCGCGGGCCGACCAGGCTGCTACTTCCCGCCGCCGAGGAGGCCGCCGACCGCGCCGGTGACCTTCGAGGTCTCCTTCGCCAGCGGCTCGGTCACGTCGCCGACACCCTCGCTCACCGCACCGACCAGGGAGTCCTCCGACGACCCGGAGTCGTTCGACGACCCGGAGTCGTTCGACGAGCCCGAGTCGGACGACTCCTCGGACCGGGTCGACCCGGAGTCCGAACCGGAACCGGACCGGGAGTCGGCCGACCGCTGGGTCGGCACGGCCGACCCGCCCGAGGAGGTGTCCAGCAGCCCCGTGACCGGCGCGACCGCCTTGAGCACGGGGTCGGTGACCGGCGCGGTGGCCTCCAGCACGGGCTGGGTGAGCGGGGCGGTGGCCTGGAGCAGCGGGGTGGTGACCGGGGCGAGCACGTCGGCCACCGGAGTGACCGCGGGCTTGACCGCCTGCGCGACGGGTGCGACGAGGTTCTGCACCGCAGGCTCCGCCACCCGCTCGACGAGCGGTGTGCTGATCGGCGCCACCGCCTGCGCGACGGGCTTCACGGCCGGGGCGACCACGGCTGCCGCACCGCCGCCGGCCGCGCCGACGGTCT
>NZ_JACBXB010000570.1 GCF_013870575.1 Pseudonocardia pini | reverse complement strand
TCACCCTCCAGGCGGGCTGGCCCACCCTCACCGACTACGACGGCTGGTGCGCGGCAACGGGTCTGGCCCTCGAGGACCGCTGGGCCACCTGGGACCGCGCGCCGTTCACGGGTGGCTCCTACGCGGTCTCCGTGACGCGGAAGCCCGCGTAGCCCTTCGCCGCGACCGCGTCGCAGATCTCGCGGTAGGGCCCCACCCCGCCCGTGTAGGGCAGCAGCACCCGCGGCTTGCCGGGCACGTTCGCGCCCAGGTACCAGGAGTTCGCCAGACCCATGAGGGTCTGCGCGCCGGCCTCGGCGTTGTGCGCCACCCAGCGGTCCTGGGCCTGCTCCTCGGCCTCGATCGTGCGGCCCGCGAGCGTCGCGAGGCAGTCGGTGACCCAGTCCACGTGCTGCTCGATCGACACCAGCATGTTCGACAGCACCGACGGGCTCTGCGGCCCGGTGATCGTGAACAGGTTCGGGAACCCCGCCACGCCCAGGCCGAGGTAGGTACGCGGGCCGTGCGCCCACTCGTCGCGGAGCCGGCGGCCGTCCCGGCCGGTGACGTCGACGGCGAGCAGCGCGCCGGTCATCGCGTCGAACCCGGTGGCGAGCACCAGGTCGTCGACCTCGACGAGCTCGTCGGTCGTCCGCACCCCGGTCGGGGTGATCTCCTCGATCGGTGTCTTGTGCAGGTCCACGAGCCGGACGTGGGGCCGGTTGTACGTCTCGAAGTAGCCCGTGTCCAGACAGGGCCGCTTGGTGCCGAACGGATGGTCGCGGGGGCCGAGGGCCTCGGCCGTCTCCGGGTCGTCCACGACCTCGCGGATCTTCGAGCGGATGAACTCGGCCGCGGTGTCGTTGGCGGCGAGGTCGAGGCCGAGGTCGCCGAAGGTCTGCCGGAAGGACGACAGCCCGCCCCGCTCCCAGGCCCGCTCGAAGGCGGCGGTGCGCTCGGCCTCGTCGACCGACAGCGCCGAGACCTGCGACGGCGTGCCCAGCAGCCCGTTCACCGACTCGCGCGCGGCCTGTCGGTGCCGGGGGTAGTCCGCCTTGCGAGCCTGCTGGACGGCGGGCTCCAGGGGGCCGTTGCGGGCCGGGACGACGTAGTTCGCGGTCCGCTGGAACACCGTCAGCCGCGCGGCCTGCTCGGCGATCACCGGGATGGACTGCACCCCGGAGGAGCCGGTGCCGACCACGGCGACCCGCCGCCCGGTGAGATCCACGCCCTCGTGCGGCCAGCGGGCCGTGGAGTACGTGGGTCCGGCGAACGTCTCGACGCCCGGGAGGTCGGGCTCCTTGGGCACGGACAGGCAGCCGGTGGCGAACACGCAGTAGGTCGCGGCGATCCGCCCGCCCGCGTCCGTCTCGATCTCCCAGTGGTCGTCCTGCCAGGTCGCGGCGGTCACCCGGGTGTCGAACGCGACGTCGCGCCGCAGGTCGAAGCGGTCGGCGACGTGCTCGACGTAGCGCAGGATCTCCGGCTGCGCGGGGTAGCGCTCGGACCACTCCCACTCCTGCTCCAGCTCGGGGGAGAAGGAGTAGGAGTACTCGAGGCTCTCGACGTCGCAGCGTGCGCCGGGGTACCGGTTCCAGAACCAGGTGCCCCCGACCCCGCTCCCGGCCTCTACCACCCGGGTGCGCAGGCCGAGCCCGCGCAGCCGGTGCAGCTGGTACAGACCGGCGAACCCGGCTCCCACGACGACGACGTCCACGTCCGGCATCGGCACTCCCTCGTGACGGCGGTCACCTCAGGATGCCTCACGACGCCCGGATCTGCTGAGCGTTCGTTCAGTGCCGGTTCAGTGTCGGTTCAGTGTCGGCTCAGTGTCGGCTCAGTGCCGGAGCTGGGCGGCGAGGAACTCGGTGGTCTGGGTCCACGCCTCGGCGGCGGCGCGCTCGTCGTACATCGAGGGGGCGTCCCAGTTGGAGAAGGCGTGCCCGGCGTCGTGGTGGCGCACCGTCACGTTCGGCTTGTCGGCCACCGCCGCCTCGACGAGCGCGATCTGCTCGGCCGGGATGAACGGGTCGTGGTCGCCGTAGTGGAACAGGGTGGGGCAGCGCAGCGCGCCCGCGCTCCCGAGCATGTCGTGGATGCCGGAGCCGTAGTAGGGCACGGCGGCGTCGAGGTCCGGGTTGGTGGTGGCACAGAGGTAGGTGAGGGTGCCGCCGAGGCAGAAGCCGATCGCCCCGACCTTCCCGGTACAGGCGGACAGCCCGCGCAGGTGGGCCAGCGTCGCCGTGATGTCGCTCGCGGCCAGCCCGAAGTCCAGCCGCTGGACCATGCCCATGCCGTCCTGCATGCCGGACTCGTCCTTGCGCTCGAACCGGGGCTCCAGCCGCCAGAACACGTCCGGGGCCAGCGCGACGTACCCCTCGCCCGCGAGCCGGTCGCAGATGCCGCGGATGTTGTCGTTGATCCCGAAGATCTCCTGGAAGACCAGCACGCCGGGGCCGTGGCCCGCGGCGGGCAGGGCCAGGTAGGCGTCGAAGACCCCGCCGTCGCCGGCGCTCACCTTCTCGTAGCTCATGGCGGGATCATGCCCTGGCGAGGATCTCGCCGTGGGGGAGGAGGAACCAGCCGTCCGGTTCGGCGGCCCACGACCGCCAGCCCGCGGAGAGGTCCTCGAGATCGGCCCGGGTCGCCAGGCCCCGATCGACGGCCTGCTCCGCGATCGCGGACTGCAGGATCCGGTCCGCCCACAGCCCGCCCCACCAGGCCCGGGCCTCGGGGGTGGCGTAGCACCAGACCGACGCGGTGGGCGTGACCTCGGTGAACCCGGCGGCGTGGGCCCACGCGAGCAGTCGACGGCCCGCGTCGGGCTCGGCATCGTTGGAGTGCGCGACGGCCCGGTAGAGCTCCAGCCACGCGTCGAGCCGCGGTTCGGCGGGGTACCAGGTGAACGCGGCGTAGTCCGCGTCCCGGGCCGCCACGACCCCGCCCGGTCGGGTCACCCGGCGCATCTCCCGCAGGGCCGCGACGGGGTCCGACAGGTGCTGCAGGACCTGGTGGGCGTGCACGACGTCCCAGCTGTCGTCGGGGTCGGAGAGGCGGTAGACGTCGTCGACGGCGAACTCGACACCGCCGCCCTGGGCGCGGGCCTCGACGAGTGGGGCCTCGACGACGTCGACGCCGCGGACCCGGCCCGGCGCGACCCGCGACGCCAGGTCGTGGGTGACGGTCCCGGGTCCGCAGCCGACGTCGAGCAGGTCCAGGCCGGGACGGAGCAGCGGGACGAGGTAGCCGGCGGAGTTCTCGACGGTCCGGTTGCGGTGCGAGCGCAGCACGGAGTCGTGGTGGCCGTGGGTGTAGACGTCTCTCACCTCACCACACCTTACGGATGCGGATCGGTCCCTTCGCCGTGTCGAGGTCGATCACCTCGCCGCGCTGGGTGATCTCGACCTCGCCCGCCGCGGCGAGCCGTCCCGCCGCGGCGCGGACCTCGTCCATCCGGTCCCGCCAGCCCTCGGGATCGAGCCTGCGGGCGGCGTCGGAGGGACAGATGGTGCCGGTCCGCGCGTCGAGCAGATCGAGGATCGTGCGCTCGGCCCTCCCCGCCCCGTCGGTCACGGCCCCACGATCGCACGTCTCAGTGACGAGCGAGGACCGCCTCGTCCAGGGCCGCGCGCATCTCCGCGACGGGACCGGGGCGGCCGGTCATCAGCTCCACCTGCGCGACGGCCTGGTGCAGCAGCATGTCCAGCCCGCTCGCGATCCGGCAGCCCGCCATCGCCGCGC
>NZ_JACBXB010000056.1 GCF_013870575.1 Pseudonocardia pini | reverse complement strand
GCGCGCATCCTCGCTGGTCACGGGACGCTCCCACCGCGGGGGCGCATCGTCGGGGCGAGGCGTGGACCGCGCCGGGGCATCGGACGCCTCCGGTTCCGGAGCCCGGGGCTCCGGGGTCCGAGGCTCGGGGGCGCGAGCCTCCGCCGACGAGGAGTCAGCCGACTGAGCCTGACCCGACTGAGCCTGACCCGACGCGGACCCAGCCGATGGAGACCCAGCCGAGCGGGCCTCGGCGGAGCGGGCCTCGGCGGAGCGGGCCTCGGCGGACCGAGGCTCCCCATCCCGAGCCTCCCCGTACCGAGCCTCCGGGTCCCGGGGCCCGCCCGACCCGTCGTCCGGCTCGACCCGCCTCGCCGAGCGCCCCCAGCCGTCGTCGCGCCTCGTCCGCCCCTTCCCGAACGGCAGCCCGGCCAGGGCGGGGCGCCGGACGAGGGCCAGGGCCAGCGCGCCGACCGCGACCAGGGCCGTGAGCAGCGGGACCCACCAGTTCGTCCACCACGGGGACGGTGCGACGACCACGGGGGGCAGGTCCAGCGACGTGATCCGCTGCTCGACCGGGGTGCCGAGACGGGCGAGGCCGTTCATCGCGGCCTGGTTGCCCTGGTCCAGGGCCAGTGCGGACCGGTAGGCCGCCTCCGCGCCCGCCTCGTCCGCGACGATCTCCATCGCGGTCCCGCGGGCCGCCTCGCGGAAGGCCGAGGCGTACCGGTTGCCGACGGCGTCCAGACCTGAGTCCGCGCAGGCGCCCTCGCCGGTCCGCTGGGCGCGGGCGTAGAGCTCGGCGGCGGTGGCGAGATCACCCGCGTCGATCGCCGTCGCGGCCAGGTCGCACTGTGCGGTGTCCGCGGAGACGCCACACGCGGTCAGTCCGGTCAGGGCCGCCGCCGCGACGAGGGCGAGCGCCGAACGCCGGATCTGCATCGGTACATCGTCGTGGGCGTGGCCCCGCGGAACAACCCGAGGGGGTGACGGGTCGATCACCGGGCGCGACCGATCGCCCACAGGCACCTCCGACAGGGTATCACTCCACCATGCGCCCGCACACCGTCCTCGCGTCCCTCGACCCGCGCGCCCGGGACGGCTTCGCCCTGCTGTCGGCTCCCGCGCTGCCCCGCGAGGCCCGGCAGGCGCTGGGCCGGGAGCTGCGCGAGCAGGTCCCCCGCGAGGCCTTGGCGGCGTGGTCGCCCGCGAACCGGCGGATCGGCGCCGTCGACTCGGTGGTCCTGACGAACGAGGGGCGCGTCGAGCGGCTGGTCCCCATCCGCATCGGGCGCATGGCCGCGAACCCCTACGCCTTCCTGCGCGGCGCCGCCCACCTCCACGCCGCGGACTTCTCGACGCTGCCCGCCACCGGCATCCAGCCCGTGATCTGCGGGGACGCCCACCTCGGCAACTTCGGCTTCTACGCCTCACCCGAGCGCGAGCTCGTATTCGACCTCAACGACTTCGACGAGGCCCACCCGGGCGCCTGGGAGTGGGACCTGCGCAGGCTCGCCGCGAGCATCCACGTGGCCGGACGGGTGAACGCCGCGACCGAGCAGCAGTGCGAGGCCGCCGTGGCCAACTGCGTCGACGCCTACCGCCGCCACCTGCGCCGCCTCGCCACCGCCCCGCTCCTCGGCCGCTCCTACGAGCGGATCGACGCCGAGGACCTCCACGAGCAGGCCCCTCGCAAGAGCAGCAGGCGGGCCGTGGCGGAGGCCGCCCGCAAGGCGCGCAGGCGGACCAGCGACCGCGCCCTGCCCCGCTTCACCACCGGCGAGTCGCGCCGGATCGTGGACGACCCGCCGCTGATCGTCCGACCGGAGCCGGACCGGTATGACCGGATCATGGCCGCGCTCGACGCCTACCTGGCCACGCTGCCGTCGCACTGGGCACGGGTGGTGGGCGGGTACCGGGTGGTCGACGTGGCGCACAAGGTGGTGGGGGTCGGGTCGGTCGGGCTGCGGGCCTATCTCGCGCTGTGCGAGGGGTCCGGGCCCGACGACGTGCTGTTCCTCCAGCTCAAACAGGCCCGCAGGTCGGTGGTCGCCCCGTTCGTGCACGGCCAGGACGCCTGGCACGACCACCAGGGCCAGCGGGTCGTGGAGTACCAGCAGGCGCTGCAGACCGTCTCCGACCCACTGCTCGGCTGGACGACGGTCGGTGACCACCAGTACTACGTCCGCCAGTTCCGGGACATGAAGGGCGCCATCGTGCTCGACGGCATCGACGCCGTCACCCTCGGCGACTACGCCGCGATCTGTGGCCTGTTGCTGGCCAAGGGCCACGCCCGGACCAGTGGCGCGTCGATGATCGGGGCCTACCTGGGCGGCGGCGGGAGGGTGCGGACGGCCCTGTGCCGCTTCGCCCGCGCCTACGCCGACCAGACCGAACGGGACTACGCGGAGCTGACCGACGCCGTGCGCCGCGGGCTCCTGCCCTCCGAACCGGGGGTGTGAGCGACCTTCTACACCGTGTCGGAGCCCGGTCCGGTAAGTTCCCGCCCGTGAGTGTGGTCGAGACCGTGTTGGCGTTCGTGGTGCCACCCGTGGCGATCCTGGGCGTCCTGCTGCTGCTGACGGTGGGGCGCAAGGCGGGCCGCAAGCCGCGGTACCGGTCGGGTGAGGGCTGGGACTTCGACCCGGTGCTCTGGACCGCCAACCCCGAGGGGGCACACCTGCCCGCTCCCACCGAGCACGTCGAGCAGGCGGCGACGACCGGAGGTGCCCGTGGCCACTGGTGAGCACTCGCACGGATCGGTCGCGACGATCGATCCCGCCGACCTGCCGGACGGCACCGTCGTGACGGGCTCGGGCCGCATCTCGTCGGCCGTCGTCTTCGCGGAGCCGGACACGACCGGCAAGGTCCCGTTCAGCACCGAGCAGCTCGCCCGGCTGGACGAGGCCCTCACGCTGGCGAGCCGGGACACCGGCCTGCTCTTCGCGATCTACCTCGGCGACCTGGGGGCGGACCCCGAGGCCCGGGCCGCCGAGCTGCAGGCCTCGCTCGAGAACGCCGAGAGCGCCGTGCTGGCCGCGGTCAGCCCCGCCCAGCGCGTGGTCGAGGTGGTCACCGGGTCCGAGGCCAAGCTCCGGCTGCCGGACCGCGGGGCCAAGCTGGCCGTGATGAGCATGGTGGCCTCCTTCAAGGAGAGCGACCTGTTCGGCGGTCTGCTGAGCGGGCTGCGCATGCTGGCCGACCAGGCGGGCCACCGCCGCTGAGCGCTGCCGCCCGACCGGGTGGCGGTCACTCTCGCCATCCGGCAATCGTGCGTGATGGCTATTCCCGGTCAGCCATATGGTGTAAGCATGTGGGCAATGCGTACGGATTCACCCACGGCGCGCGACCCGAATCGCTCGCCGGGGCGAATCGTTGCAGCTACATGACCGGTCGTCGGTGCTCTGTCGGAAGACTTCGTCGTTGTCCATGAGCGGAACGAGTCCACCCCAGGAGCCGGAGCGCACTCTCCGGCGTCCCGCCATGTCCGTGGTCGTGGTGGACGACCACGAGCTCGTGGCGACCTCGCTCGTCCTCAGCCTCACGAGCGAGGGGATCGACGCGCAACGGATCCGGCCCGCGGCCGAGCGCGGCATCCTGGCCGAGGCCGCGCGGATACCCCCGGGCCTCGTCCTGCTGGACCTGGACCTCGGGCGAGACGCCGAGGGCAACCGGATCGACGGCGTGGAGCTGGTGGGCCCGCTGCTGCAGAGCGGCTGGCAGATCCTGGTCCTGTCCGGCAGCGCCGACCCGGCCCGGATCGGCTCCGCGCTCGACGCGGGCGCCCTGGCCTGGGTGCCCAAGAACGCGCCCTTCCCCACGCTGCTCGGCGCGGTCCGGGAGGCCGTCGCGGGCAGGCCGGTGATGTCCGAGGACCGCAGACGCAAGTTCATCGACGTCTCGCGCAGGCGCACCGCCGAACGCCGGGACCTGGCCGAGAAGCTCGGCAGGCTGACCCAGCGGGAACGCGAGGTGCTGGCCGAGCTGGCCCGGGGCAAACGCGCGCAGACGGTCGCCGACCACTTCGTGGTCTCGCTGGCCACGGTCCGCACCCAGATCCGCGCCGTGCTCACCAAGCTCGAGGTCGGCTCCCAGCTGGAGGCCGTGGCGCTCTACCGCCAGGCAACGGGCAACTGAGCCGAGCGCTGCTGAACCGATCACGGCCTCCGGTCGGGTCGCCACCGCAGGTCACCGGTGTCGGGCGAACGCCCGGCAGCCGTTCGGTCGAGGTCCATCGTCCGCTGCGGACGGTGCGCACGCATCCCTAAGATGGATGAACGGCCCGCCTCCCGGTGGGCCGCGGAGGGGGGTCTCCGGCGTCATGGCCACAGGTGTCACGAGTGCGGTGGGCAGGCTCCGCCGTGCCCGGTTCACCTCCCGGCTCTGGGTGGACCTGGGGGTGCTCGCCGCGCTCTGCGCGGGGGTCGTCGTCCTCGCGTCCGCCCCGCAGATCCTGCAGTGGGTGAACCGCGAGACCACGGTCGACGTCCTCACCATCACGGGCGCGGGCGTCGGGGCGGGTGCCGCGATCCTGGCGCTCGTCGGGTCCCGGCTGCTGAGCGACTACCGGCTGGCCTGGCTGGCGGCGGCGCTCGTCCTCTACTGCGTGGTCGTCCTGCCCTGGGGCCTCGGATCGAACCCGCTGTCCACAGCGGAGCGGGTGTCCCGGCTGCTGGCCTACGCCACGGCCCTGGTGCTCCTCGTGTTCGCGCTGCGTGCCCCGCGCAGGCTGGGCGCCTGGGGCGGCTGGGTGATCATGCTGGGCGGTGGGATCGCCTCCGTGCTCGCCCTCCTGCTGCTGCCGGAGCTCGGCTCGGCCACGGACGTCCTGACCGGACCGGTCACCACCGTCGTCGTGGTCGTCGGCTGGGTCGGCGCCGCGGTGCTCGCCGTGATCGACGCCGCGCGGAGACAGAGTGGGCCGCGGCTGCGAGCCGGGCTCGGGCTCGTCATCATCGCGAGCTCGCAGCTCTACCGGCTCGCCAGCGTCACCCGCACCCCCGCCACGGACCTCGTGTTCCCGGCGCTGCGCCTGGTGGGGCTTATCGTGCTCCTGGTCGGGCTGCTGCAGATCGTGGTGCGCGGGGTGCGGAACCTGCAGGAGGAGAACTTCCTCCAGCAGGAGGACCTCGCCGCCGCCGCGCTCCACATGGAACGCGCCGCGGCCCACGGCGCCGAGCGGAACCACGAGCTGCGCAACGGGCTCGCGGGGCTCGCGGGCATCACCCACCTGCTGTCGGCGGAGGTGAACGGGCCGGACCAGGAGCGGCTGCGCCGGGCCGTGCTGGCCGAGCTGGGCAGGCTGCACACCATCCTCGAGTCCACGACGGAGCCCGCGGCGGAGCTCGAGCAGGCAGGCCTCCTCGTGGGGGCCGACGAGGAGCCGGGCTACCTCCTGGAGCCCATGCTCGGGGGCCTGGTGGCGCTGCGGCAGGCCCGGGGCGGCGCCGTGGTCCTCGACGTCCCGGAGGACCTGCGCGCGCACGGGGACTCGGCCGTGGCGGCGCAGATCGTCACGAACCTGTTGGCCAACTGTGAACGGCACGCGCCCGGAACCCCGATCGCGGTACGCGCGTTTCACCAGCAGGACAGGGTGGTAATCGAGGTACGGGACCGCGGTCCGGGGCTTCCTCCCGGACATGAGCGGGCAGTCCTTCGCCGCGGCGTTCGGGACGGTGCGGCGGGGGGCTCCGGGCTCGGGCTGAGCATCAGCCGGGAGCTCGCCGAGGGCCAGGGAGGGTCCCTGGAGCTGCGTACGGTCGAGGAGCCACGAGGCTGTGCAGCGACCCTCACCCTTCCGGCGGTCGATGTGAATCGACCGGTCACCGACAGAATCGCGCAGTAGAGGCAACGTCCCACCCCGCTGAGCGTCTCACCGATCTCAGTGATGACTTTCGGGCGTCAGTCGCGACATACTGTGCGCAATCCGGCCTCTCGCGAGGCCGGTCGTCAGAAAGGAGGGATCCCACATGGGTGAATCGGACACCCCCCGTCCGCGCAAGGGCACTACCCAGGGGTCCGTCTCGTCGGTGCTGACCCCTCCCACGGGTCTGCCCTCGATCGAGGACATCGAGACCAGCCTGTCGCTGCCCACGCAGCGGACCGGCGTCGAGTCCGGCGCGCCGACCGCACCCCCGGTCGCGCCACCGCCCCCGGCGCAGGCGCCCCCGGGCACCTGTCAGTGCGGGCACGCGCACGAGGCACACGAGCACTACCGGGCGGGAGACGACTGCGGGGCCTGTGGCGCCGAGGTCTGCTCCCACTACCGGCCGGCGACGGCTGAGGAGAAGAAGGGCCTGCTCCACAGGCTCGGACTCCGTCGCTGACGCACCACCACGTCGAGGGCCCCGCATCCCCGTGCGGGGCCCTCGTCGTGTGATTAGGTGCGGCGGGCGTGCCAGGCCATCGCGGCCCGTTCGAGCACCAGGGCGCTGCCCAACACGATCGCGACGGCGGCGCAGAAGCCGCCGATCGTGTCGGTGGGGTAGTGGGCGCCGGTCGCGACCAGGGCCGTCCCGATCGTGCCGCCCGCGACCAGGGCGATCGTCACGACGAGGGCGATGCCGGTCGTGCGGCCCGGCCGGACGAGGCCGACCACCAGCAGTGCCACCACCAGGGCGATCGACGTGGCCCCGCCGGTGTGCCCGCTCGGGTAGGCGAACCCGCCGAACTCCATGGTCCGGCCGATCGCGGGCTTGAGCAGTGTCGTGGCCAGCCCGGTGAGACCGGGCCCCACGATCGCGACCACCGCGAGCCGCCTGCGGCCCAGCGCGAGGCAGATCCCGCACAGCACGAACGCGGCCAGCACCACCAGCGGGGGCGAACCGAGCAGCGAGAGCCGTTGCAGCAGCCAGAGATGGGCTGAGGTGGCGCCGTCGACCAGGGTCTCCGCGTGCCCGTCGACCCGGCCGTAGCCGCTGGCCCCCGCGTACCGGGCCGCCAACACCACGAACACGACGGTGGCCAGCAGGACGGCGACGAGCGCGGGCGTGCGCAGGTGGCGGGGCAGGACGGGTGGGGCCGGTCGGCCTGCGGTCGTCACACACCCAGCATTCCCGCGGACCCCCGCTCGGACATCACCCGACCGGGGCGCGGGTCTGTGGCCTACACCGCGTTAGGGAGCCACAACTGTCGTCTGGGGCCGCTCGAACGACAGTTGTGGCTCCCTGATGCTCAGGAGCGGTCGAACTCTCGGGCCGCCAGCGCCCGGACGATCCCGGCGCGCCCCTCGGTCACCAGCCTGCGCAGGGCGGGCGGGTGGCTCTCGTCGGCCAGCCAGGCGTCCGCGGCGTCGACCGTGGACTTCTCCACCGCCCAGGACGGGAACAGCCCGAGCACCACGCTCTGCGCCCGCTCCGAGGTCCGCCGCGACCACACCTCCGCGACCTCCGCGAAGTACTTCTCGACGTACGCGCCGAGCAGCCCGCGCTGGGCGGGGTGGGCGAAACCGCTGATCACGGCCTCGTTGACGGCGTTGGGCAGCTCGTCGTCGTGCACCGCGCGGTCCCACGCCAGGGCCTTGGCCTCGGCGGTCGGCACCAGCGCGCGGGCCCGCTCGGCCAGCCGCTGCCCGGTCGAGGTGGGGTCACGCCGGTGCTCCGCCTCGATCGCCTCCTCACCCGCCCGGCCGTGCGCGACCAGGGCCTGCAGCAACCGCCAGCGCAGGTCGGTGTCCACGGTCAGGCCCTCGGGCACGTCGGTGCCCTCCAGCCAGCCCGCGAACCGGTCCAACACCTCGTCCGGGAGCACCGAGCCCGCCAGGGAGTTCACCAACGCGAGCTGGGTGTCCGACCCGGCCTCGGCCGCGTCGAACCCGGCGACGAGGGCGGAGGTGAGCATCGGCCAGCCCTTGTCGGCGGACCAGCTCTCGTCGGCGTACGACGCGACGGCGGTCTGCACCTGCAGCAGCAGCCGCTGCAGCACGCCGATCTCGGTCTCGTGGGCGAACCCGCCGGAGACGAGCGTGGCGAAGTCCCGGGCCTTCAGCTCGGCCTCGCGGGTCATCTCCCAGGCCGCGGACCAGCACAGCGTGCGCGCCAGCGGCTCCGCGATGTCCCCGATCCGGTCGATCAGGGTGGTGAGGGACAACGGGTCGAGACGCAGCGCGCAGTAGGTGAGGTCGTCGTCGTTGACCAGGACGAGCTTGCCCCGCGGGCTGCCGACCAGGGCGTCCACCGCGGTGCGCTCGCCCGTGACGTCCACCTCGAGGCGCTGGGTGCGCACGATCCTGCCGTCGCCGTCCTCGTCGTAGATCCCGACGGCGACGCGGTGGGTCCGGACCTCGCCCGCGCCCGGGCGCGCCCCACCCTGCACGATCTCGAAGCTGGTGAAGCGCCCCGACTCGTCGACCTCGAACTGGGGCCGGAGCAGGTTGAGGCCGGTGGTGCGCAGCCACTGCGCGCCCCAGTCCGACAGGTCCCGGCCGGAGGCCTTCTCCAAGGCGCCCAACAGGTCGTCGAACGTGGCGTTGCCCCACTTGTGGGCCTCGAAGTAGGCGCGCAGACCCGCCATGAAGGGGTCCAGCCCCACGTAGGCCACGAGCTGCTTGAGCACCGAGGCGCCCTTGGCGTAGGTGATCCCGTCGAAGTTGACCTCGACGGCCTGCAGGTCCGGGATGTCCGCGGCGATCGGGTGCGTGGAGGGCAGCTGGTCCTGGCGGTAGGCCCAGGACTTCTCGACGTTGGCGAAGGTCGTCCACGCCTCGGTGTACTCGGTGGCCTCCGCCTGGCAGAGCACCGAGGCCCAGGTGGCGAAGGACTCGTTGAGCCACAGGTCGTCCCACCAGCGCATGGTCACGAGGTCGCCGAACCACATGTGCGCCATCTCGTGCAGGATCGTCTCGGCGCGGCGCTCGTAGAGGCTGCGGGTCACCCGGGACCGGAAGACGTAGTCCTCGAGGAACGTGACGGCCCCGGCGTTCTCCATCGCGCCCGCGTTGAACTCCGGCACGAAGAGCTGGTCGTACTTGCCGAACGGGTACCGGATCCCGAAGTTGCGGTGGTAGAAGTCGAAGCCCTGCCGCGTCTCGGTGAAGATGCGCTCGTGGTCCATGTGCGGGGCCAGGCTCGCGCGGCAGTAGATGCCGAGCGGGATGCCGTCGTGCTCGGTGTGCCAGCTCGCGTACGGGCCCGCGACGAGGGCGACGAGGTAGGTCGACATGACCTCGGTCTCGGCGAAGCGGTGCACGCCCTTCTCCACGGTCGCCACCGCGTTCGAGACGACCTTCCAGTCCTCCGGCGCGGTCACGGTGATCGTGTAGCGCGCCTTGAGGTCCGGCTGGTCGAAGCAGGCGAAGAGCCGCTTGCAGTCCGCGGTCTCGAACTGGGAGTAGAGGTACACGCCGCCGTCCACCGGGTCGACGAAGCGGTGCAGGCCCTCACCGGTGTTCATGTACTCCCCGGTCGCCACGACCGTGAGCTCGTTGTCGCCGGCGAGCGCGGGCAGCGCGATCCCGTCGTCCTCCACGTACCCCGAGACGTCCAGGGGGGAGCCGTTCAGGACGGCGGACTCGACGCCGGCGCCCACGAAGTCGATCCAGCTGTCGGTGCCCGGCTCGGCACAGGTGAAGCGGACCGTCGTGGTGGTCGCGAAGGTCTTCTCGCCCGGTTTCCCGTGGCCGTCGGTGAGGTCGAGGTCGACCACGTACGACGAGACGGCGAGCAGGGCGGCCCGGCGCTCGGCGTCGGTGCGGGTCAGGTTGGGCGGGGCCATGAGCGGTGGGCGATCCTTCCGGTGTGCGGTGCTTCTCATCCGCATCCAATCACGGGTCGGCCGACCGTGTCGGGGTATACGGGAACACCCGGCGCGCGCCACCGGTTGAGCGCTGAAGGACGAGATCTCCCGACGAACGGAGTGCCTGTGAGCAGCACGGATTCCCCCAAGGTCGACATCTGGGTCGATCCGCTGTGTCCCTGGGCGTGGCTGACCTCCCGCTGGGTCCTCGAGGTGGAGAAGGTCCGCGACATCGACCTGCACTTCCATGTGATGAGCCTCGCGGTCCTCAACGACGGCCGGGACCTGCCGGAGCAGTACCAGGAGATGATGCGGAAGGCCTGGGGCCCGGTCCGCGTGCTGGTGGCCGCCGCCGAGGCGCACGGCCGCGAGGTCGTCCGCCCGCTCTACGGGGCGATGGGGGAGCGGATCCACAACGGCGGCAACAAGGACTTCGACGTCGTGGTGAAGGAGGCGCTCGCCGAGCAGGACCTGCCCGCCGAGCTGGCCGAGGCCGCGACCGACACCTCGTGGGACGAGAAGCTGAAGGCCGAGCACCACGCGGGGATGGACGCGGTCGGCATGGACGTCGGGACGCCGGTCCTCCACGTCGACGGTGTCGCCTTCTTCGGGCCGGTCATCTCGAAGGTCCCGCACGGCGAGGAGGCGGGCAAGGTCTTCGACGGTGCCCGGCTGCTGGCGGGCTGGCCGCACTTCTTCGAGCTGAAGCGCACCCGCACCGAAGATCCCGATTTCTCCTATTGATCTCTCGGCGCTGATCCCTTTGCCCGAACGGCACCGTCGTGCGATGGATCCGCACGACAGTGCCGTTTCGCGCAAATCAGGCGATCAATGGGCCGCGATGAACATGTCGCGGAGCACGCCGGTCTGCAGTTCCATGTCCCGCAGGCGGGCCTTCACCAGGTCGCCGATCGAGACCATCCCGACGAGCGTGCCGCCCGCCAGCACGGGCAGGTGGCGGTAGCGCCCGCGGGTCATCCGGGCCATCGCGTTCGCCAGCGGCTCGTCGAGCGACGCGGTGGCCACCTTGCGGGTCATGACCTCGTCGATCCGCAGGTCGAGCAGGGCGGGGCCACGTTGCGCGAGCTCGCGGATCAGGTCTCTCTCGGAGACGATCCCGGCGACTCGGTGGTCGGCGTCGCACACCACCAGCGCACCCACGTCGAGCTGCTCCAGGCGCCGCACCCCGTCCGCCACCGACGCCCAGGGGAGGATCGTGTGGACGGTCCGTCCCTTGGTGTCGAGGATGTCCGCAATCTTCATCGCTCAGCCCTCCACCGGAGTCGTTTCTGCTGGGGACCAGTGTGCTCCTGAATTGATGATTTCGTCTCGAAACGGTGCAGCGGATCACCCACTCGGATCGCGGCGGCGATCAGGAGCGCGACCGCTCCCGCCGCGAACACCCCGTTGCCGACCAGATCCGCCGCGGGCGAGGCGGGCAGGACCGGTGTCTCGCCGAAGGCGTGCCAGGCGTAGGTGAGGGTGGCGCCCGCGGCGAGGGCGAGGACGTGGGCCTGCGACCACTCGGGATCGCGCGCCCAGCGGGGGAGCAGCACGACCGCCGCCGCGGCGAGGACGACCCAGACCGGCACTCCCCACCAGCTCAGCGGGAGCAGCTCGAACACCGCCCCGGCGGCGAGGGACACGCCCAGCAGGACGAGCGGGTGGGGCGCCCGCAGGGTGGCGGCCCCGAACCGCCCGGGCAGCACGAACGCGGCCGCGGCGACGAGCACGGCGACCGCCACCGCGCCGACCAGCCGACCCGCCGGCGCGACGAAGTGGTCGGTCTGCAGCGTCGTCACCGTCGTGCCGACCAGGCCGATCACGAACAGCACCGCCGTGACGACGAGGCCGGGGGTGCGCAGCCACGGGCCCGGCCGCCGGGCGAGCGTCTCGACCAGGGCGATCGGCGTCGCGATGCTCCACACGGTGTGCAGGGTGAGCACGAACAGCGTCCACGGCACCCCGATCCCCAGGCCCGGCACGAACCCGTGGTCCAGCAGGCGCTGTCCGGCGTAGTCCGGGTCGAACAGGGACTGGGTCGTCACACCCTCCTCCACGATCCCGTAGGCGAGCCCGAGGAGCAGGATCGTCGGCCAGCCGCGGCCGGTGCGCCGGGCGACCTCGCGGATCAGCAGCGCGCCGCCGCCGTAGAGCGGCGCGAGCAGGACCAGGGACGACAGTGCCGTGATCGGCAGGTTCCCCAGCAGGAACTCGGCGACCAGCGGCGCGAGCAGGAACAGGCCCAGGGCCGGGAGGAGTCTCATGGGACGAGGCTCTGCCCTCGTGGCCCGGCGAGACGATGCCGAACCGCCGATCCCCGCCGTGACGAACGGACGAGAGGAGGGATCCGGCGCTGGTCTCACCGGTGTTCTGCGGGCACCGGCTCGACGGGCTCGCGGGGCGCGGGGATCTCCGGGAGCACGGGGGCCTCGGCCGACCGCTCGGTCTTCGCCCACGACCGCCGCCCACGGGCGTGCCGGACCACGGCGCGCCACGTGGCGAACACCCCGAGCACGAGGAACCCGGGGAAGGCCAGGCCCGCCACCAGGCAGCGGCGGAGCGGCTCGTCCCCCAGTCGCCACCAGTGCACCAGGCCCCACAGCAGGCCCGGGAGCACCAGGACGACCGCCCAGAGCCCGACGGCCCAGGTCGCCGCCTCGCGGCCCGCCGTCAGGCCGCCGAAGGTCTCGCCGGTGGACAGGCCGACCACGGCGAACCCCATCGCCGCCAGCACGAACAGCGTGAGCGGCACGGTGAACCACGGCGCGAGGAGGTAGTAGACGAAGTCCAGCAGGGCGACCGTGCCGATCCGGCGCGACGCCGACAACCCCGGCAGGTACCGGGCGCACTGCAGGTTCCCCTGCGCCCATCGGGCCCGCTGGCGCACGAGCCTCGACAGGTCGACGACCGCCTGCTGGCTGATCGACGCCCGCGAGGTGTACCGGATCCGCACCCCGGCGAGGTGCAGCCGGATCCCCAGCTCCAGGTCCTCGACCAGGCAGTCGCTCCACGGCGACGGTCCGAGCTGGGTCAGGTCGCCGAGCCGCACGAACTGCCCGTTGCCGCCCATCCCCACGCTGCCGAGCCGGTCCCGCAGCGACTGTGACGCGTTGGCGATGCACCCGAACTCCAGGTCCTGGAGCAGTCCCAGGATCCGGTCCCGGTTGTGGATCCGGACCCGGCACTGCACCGCCCCCACGCCGCGGTCGGTGAGCAACGCGCCGACCTCGTGCAGGACCCGGTCGTCGCACCGGCCGTCGCCGTCGACGATCCCCACCACGGTGGACAGCACGGTGCCCTCGGCCTCGGCGATCTCCACGATGCGCCGGTACCCGGCGTTGAGCGCCTCGCCCTTGCCCCGACGGGCATCGGGCTCCTTGCGGGACAACACCTCCAGCCGCGGGTCGTCGATCGCGGCGAGGATGGCGGCGGTCCCGTCCGAGGAGCCGTCGTCGATCACGAGCACCCTCGGCGGCCCTCCGGGGCCCTCCAGGGCCAGCGCCGCCGTGACGGTCCGGTGGATCACCCGTTCCTCGTTCAACGCCGGGATCATGATCCAGAACCGCAGGCTCGACGCGTCCCCGGTCGCCCGCCTGCCCGGTCGGGTGCCGACCATGCCGACGACGGCCACCACCAGGTTGTAGGCGGGCCACCCGACCAGCAGCAGGATCGTGACCGTCTGCAGCAGGGTGATCATTCGGCGCGCTCCCGGGCGGCGCGCAGGCGGAGGGCGGCGGAGCGGATCGCCAGCAGCGACACCACGGCCCCGGCCAAGGAGAGCGCGACGACCCCGGGCTGGCCACCGACCAGCACGCCCGCGGCCACCGGAGCCCCGAGGGGAAGTATGCGGACAGTCGACATCGAGTCCCCCGATCGATGACGTACCCACACCTGTGTGGGTGAACATTGCGAGAAACATGTCGTTTGTCCGAAACGTTGCGTTACATCCGAACGACGAGGTTGACATGACTGGTGTGGTCGACACGACGAGGTCCCGTCCACTCACCGGCGAGCAGGGGGGCTCGCCGACGGTCTGGTTGATCGGCGGTACCCGCCCGGAGGCGCTGAAGCTCGCGCCGCTCGTCGGGCCGCTGGCCCGCGGTGGGATGCGCCCGCTGCTGGTCGCCTCCGGCCAGCACCCGGTGATGTTCCACCAGGGGCTGGCCGCGTTCGGGCTGGCGCCCGCGGTGGACATCCCGCTGCGCCGGGAGACCGGGGAGC
>NZ_JACBXB010000569.1 GCF_013870575.1 Pseudonocardia pini | reverse complement strand
ACCGCCCGCTGGTACTTCGGCGCGCTGCTCGAGGGGCTCGCCGGGGCCCTGCGCCGAGCGGGGCTCGACCTGCTGCTGCACCTCGTGGGAGACGCCGACGACCGGGCCGAGGTCTTCCGCAGGCTCCCTGCGCGACGCACGGTCGACGCCGTCGTCGCGCTGGCGTTCCCGGTGGACGAGACCGAGCGGGAGCGGCTGGAGGGGCTGGACGTCACGGTCGTCGCGGTGGGCGGGCAGATCGGCACCCGCCCGTACGTGACGATCGACGACCTGGCCGCGGGCCGCCAGGCCGTCGACCATCTGGTCCACCTGGGCCACACCAGGATCGCGATGATCGAGACGCTCGACCCGGACCAGCCCGGGGACCCGCCCGCGGGCAGGAGGCTCGCCTACGAGCGGGCACTGGCCGACGCCGGCATCGGGATCGACCCGGACCTCACGGTGAGCGTGGACTGGGGCGGCGAGGAGGGGGCCGAGGCGATGGCCAGGCTGCTCGGGGTGCGGAACCCGCCGACGGCGGTCTACGCGCACTCGGACGAGGTCGCGTTCGGCGCGGTCCGCACGCTCCGCCGGGCGGGTCTGCGGGTGCCCGCGGACGTGTCCGTGATCGGGATCGACGACCATCCGCTGGCCGCGCTCACCGACCTCACCACCGTGCACCAGCCCGTCCGCGAGCAGGGCGCGCTGGCGGGCCACATGATCGCCACCGCACTGAGCGGCGGGGACCCCGGCACCGGCATCGTCCTGCCCACGCGGCTGGTGGTGCGCGGGAGCACCGGCCCGCCCCGGGGTCTGCGATGAGCACGCCGGAGCTGACCCTGCGCGACCTCTCCCCGGGGCTGCTCGCGCTGCCCTGGGACCAGCCGCTCGCCGAGTGGAGCCCGGCCGAGGTCCCGTTGCGGGACATCGCGGTGGGGCCGAGCAGGCACCTCGTCCGGTTCGTCGAGACGGACGGGCGGCGGTGGGCGCTCAAGGAGCTGTCGCACCGGGTCGCCCGGCGTGAGTACTCCGTGCTGCGGGCGCTCGAGGAGGAGGGACTGCCCGCCGTCCGGCCCGCGGGGGTGGTGTTCCAGGCCCCGTCGACCAAGGAGGACACCGCCATCCTCGTGACCCGGTACCTGGAGGGGTCCTGGCAGTACCGGCGGCTGTTCATGCGGCTGCCCCCGAACCGGCCCGCGCACCGGGCCCGGCTGTTCGACGCGATGGCCGGGCTGCTCGTCGAGCTGCACCGACACGGCGTGTTCTGGGGTGACTGCTCGTTGGCCAACACGCTCTTCAGCCGGGACGGGCAGGTCCTGCAGGCCTGGCTCGTCGACGCCGAGACCAGCGAGGTCCATCCCACGCTGTCTCCCGGACAGCGGAACTGGGACCTGGACATCCTAGTGGAGAACGTGGCCGGGGGCATGATCGACCTCGCGGAGCGACTGGAGCGGCCGCCGGAGATCCATCCGCAGCTCATCGCCGAGGCGGCCGCGATCCCGGACCGCTACCACGCGCTCTGGGACGCCCTGCACGCCGCGCCGACGTACTCCTACGGCGACCGCTACCAGGTCGAGGGCAAGATCCGGGAGCTGAACGAGCTCGGGTTCGCCGTGGAGGAGGTCACCCTCCAGCCCGCCGGGGACGCGCCCGGTCGCCTGCGGCTGCAGGTCGGCGTGGGTGACCGCCGGTTCCACGCGCGTCGGCTGGCGCAGCTGACCGGCCTCGACGTGGGCGAGGGCCAGGCGACGGTGCTGCTCGGCGACCTGCAGGCGCACCAGGCCTGGCTGTGCCGTCGGGACGGGAGGGAGAGCTCCGACGCCGAGGCCGCGGCGAGCTGGCAGGAGATCTGCCTCCGACCGGGGATGGAGCGCGCTCACGCCGCCGTGGGCGGGATCGGGTCGCCGGTGCAGGCCTACTGCGACCTGTTGGAGGTGCGCTGGATCCTGTCGGAGCGGGCCGGCGCGGACATCGGGGACGCCGCCGCCCTCGCCGCCCTCGCAGGCCGCGCCCCCACCGACTCCGCGGCCAGAGCCGCGGTGGTGGAGCCCGGTACGGGGTGGTTCCAGGTTCTGGAGTCGCCGTAGGTGGCGCTGTTCAAGATCGCACGTTTCGTGCTGTCAGCGCGGCAAGATCGTGAGTTGGGTGGACGCAGCGCTGTCGGTGCAGCAGGGAGAGCACACAACCGCCGATCTTCAACAGGTGCTCGTAGGCCCACGCGCCCCGAGGGCGGGCCGCAGTCGAAACCCCGGCGCCGTTCAAGATCGCACGTTTCGTGCTCCCAACGCGGCAAGATCGTGAGTTGGGTGGACGCAGCGCTGTCGGTGCAGCAGGGAGAGCACACAACCGCCGATCTTCAACAGGTGCTCGTAGGCCCACGCGCCCCGAGGGCGGGCCGCAGTCGAAACCTCGGCGCCGTTCAAGATCGCACGTTTCGTGCTCCCAACGCGGCAAGATCGCGAATCGAGTGCACACAGCGCTGCCAGCGCAGCAGAGAGAGCACACAACCGCCGATCTTCAACAGGTGCTCACAAGCCCACGCCCCCCGGGCCGGGCCACGGTCAGCCCCCCGGCGCCGTTCAAGATCGCACGTTTCGTGCTCCCAACGCGACAAGATCGCGAGTCGAGTGCACACAGCGCTGCCAGCGCAGCGGTGAGAACACACAACCACCGATCATCAACTGTTCACTGACGCGGCGGGTCGACGGGAGCGTTCCCCTCACCGTTCGACTCCGCAGAACCCACCGCCACAGAGTCCACCACCGGCCCCACCACCCGAGCGATCCCGCCTCGCAAGGACCGAGCGGCCTCGCCGTACTCGCGCTCGATCCAGTAGTCCGAATGCCCCGCCTTCTTCGGCTTCGGGATCGGCGCCGCCTGCGGGACCGTGTGGATGGGGCCGCCGATCGGGTCCGAGTCCCGCCAGAGGTTCTGCCAGCGCTCCCCCACCCGCCGGCGGACCGTGGCGGTGGCCTCGTTCGTCACCTGGCCCGGGAAGAACTCGGCGTAGAGGTGCTCCCAGGGCGAGCCGTAGCTGAGCAGCGCGAGGCGGTCGTGCGGTCCGTCGTCGAGCAGGAGGGCGGCGTTGGCGATCACCGCGCCCTGGCTGTGGGGGGCGAGGAGCAGCGCGCCGCGCGGGCCGGCGAGCTCGGCTCGGACGCGGGCGGCCAGGGCGGGCACCGCCCGGTCCGAGTAGGTCGGCGGGGCGAGGGGATGGAACCAGCGCGGCCAGAAGGTACCGACGTCCCACAGGATCCCGACGCCCCGGCGCGCGCCCTGGCTGGTCAGCCCGGCGTAGATGCGGCCGAGGATCGCCGCGGTCGGCAGCACCACGGCCACGGCGAGGCACAGGTCCGCGAAGGTCTGCGGCGGGACGTCGACGCCCGCGACCCGCAGGGTCCGCCCCGCCACGACCGCCCAGAAGACGATCGCCCCCACCACCAGCACCCCGACGACGACGCCCGCGAGCACCGCCCGCCTACGTGCGACCAGCACGCACGCGAGCACCACCGGCGGGAGCACCAGCAGGCTCACGACCGCGAGGGCGAACCAGCGGGGCAGCGCCGAGACGGGGACGCCCGCGCGGACCTGCACCACCACCAGCACGGTGAGGACGAGGCCGAAGGCGCCCATCAGGGCCGTCAGCCAGGAGCCCCGGCCGGTCAGCGTGGGCACGGCGGCACCCGCCCC
The DNA here is from genome assembly GCF_013870575.1 of Pseudonocardia pini. Classification (GTDB taxonomy): domain Bacteria; phylum Actinomycetota; class Actinomycetes; order Mycobacteriales; family Pseudonocardiaceae; genus Pseudonocardia; species Pseudonocardia pini. The sequence goes on along the minus strand of NZ_JACBXB010000569.1, from coordinate 52 downwards.
GACCCGGCGGATCGCCCTCAGCCACCGGATCACGGTGATCAGCAGGACGAGG
>NZ_JACBXB010000568.1 GCF_013870575.1 Pseudonocardia pini | reverse complement strand
CCCGGCCGGGCACGCCAGGATCGGCGTCGTCTCCCGCTCGGACTCCGAGCTCGACGAGCTGCGGTCGCTCGCCGCGTCGCTGCTCAGCGGGTCCGAGGCCGAGGCCTGGTCCCACCCGCGGGGCATCTGGTTCCGGGCGTCGGCCCCGGGCGAGGTGCGCGTGGCCGCCCTGTTCGCAGGCCAGGGCAGCCAGTACGTCGACATGGGTCTGCGCGCGGCGATCGACCTGCCCCCGGTCGGGGACTCCTTCGACGCCGCCAACGCCGGTTTCGGCGACGTCGGCTCCGACACCCTCGCCGCCGCGGTCTTCCCGCCGCCCTCGTTCGCGGACTCGTCGAGCGAGCGCGAGGAGGCGTTGCGCCGCACCGACTACGCACAGCCCGCGATCGGCGCACTCGCCGCGGGCCAGTTCGCGGTGCTGCGGTCCTTCGGGCTCGCCCCAGAGGGCTTCCTCGGCCACAGCTACGGCGAGCTGACCGCGCTCTGGGCCGCCGGATCGCTGTCCGACGCGGACTTCCATGCCCTGTCCCGGGCCCGGGGCCGCGCCATGGCACCGCCCGCGGACGTCGAGGGGTACGACCCCGGCACGATGGCGGCGGTCAGCGCCTCCCGGGAGGTCGTCGAGGAGGTTCTCGGCGGCATCGACGGGGTGGTGGTGTGCAACCACAACGCCCCGTCGCAGGTCGTGGTCGGTGGCTCCGGGCAGGCGGTGGCCGCCGCGGTCGCCGCATTCGGTGAGCGGGGGGTCTCCGCGAAGGAGCTCCCGGTCGCCGCGGCCTTCCACACCTCGCACGTGGACCACGCGGTGGAGGCCTTCCGTTCGGCGGTCTCCGCGGTCGAGATCGGGGAGCCCGCGGGTCTGGTGGTCGCGAACTCGCCCGACGCCTCCTACGGGTCGGACGTCGCCGCGAACCGGGAGGTCCTGGCCGAGCAGCTGCGCAAGCCGGTCGAGTTCGTCGCCGGGCTCGAGCGCCTCGCGGACGCCGGGACGACGGTGTTCGTGGAGTTCGGGCCGAAGCGGGTGCTGACCGGGCTGGTCGAGCAGACCCTGGGGGACCGGGCGGTCGCGATCGCGACGGACGCCGGGCCGTCGGGCGACTCCGCGGCGTCGGTCCTCGCCGCCTCCGTCCAGCTGGTGGTGCTGGGTGTCCCGCTGAGCGGCCTCAACCGCTACGTGGCCGAGCCCTTCGCGGAGGTCGCGCCGACGGGCATGACCGTGACCCTCTCCGGCATGACCTACCGCCCGGAGTCCCGCACCGCGGCCTACCGCGAAGCCCTGACCAGCGGATACACCGTCACCACGCCCACCCCCCGCGAGTCGGACACCACCCCCCGCGTGTCGGACACCGGGGCTCGCGAGTCGGACACCACGGCCCGCGAGTCCCTCGTCGGGACGGGCGGCCCGGTGGAGCCGCTCGCCGGGACCATCGCCACGACGGTCGCCGTGTCCGGGGCGCCCGCGCCCCTCCGCACCCCGGACCCCACGCCGGTAGGGCCGACCGCCATGACCCCGGCCCCCGCAGGCGACGCCCTCGCCGAGCACATCGACCTGCACGCCCGCTACCTCGACAGCCAGCTCCGGATCACCGAGGGCCTAGTCGACGTCCTGCGTGCGCAGGGCGACCGGGTCGACCCGCAGGTCCACGCCGGGGTCCGCGCCGTCGCCGACTCGGCCCTGGCGATCAGCCGGGGCCACACCCACGCCAACGAGGTCCTGTCCCGGATGACCGGCCTGGGCGGCGCCGGGGCCCTCGCCACGCCGCGGGCGTCTGGACCCGTCGGCCCGGAGGCCTTCACCTCCAGGAGCGGTCCGGCGGCCCTCGCGGGGCCACTCGCCCCGGTCGAGCCCCTCGTCCCGGCACAGCAGGACCCCGCTCCGAACGGCGGCGTGTCCAACGGCGGCGTGTCCAACGGCGGCGTGTCCAACGGCGGCGTGCCGAACGGTGCGGCGTCGCACAGCGAGCCCTCGGCCCTCCTCGCGGGACCGGGAACGCCGACCGTCCCGAGCGACAGGCCCATCACGGAGGCGCCCCTCGCCGAGGGCGAGGGTCCGACGTCGTCGGCGTCCCCGGCCGCCGTCCCCGACGGCCCGGTCCCGAACGGATCCGCAGGGGCCGACGCGGTGCGGGCGGCCTTGGTGGCGGTCGTGTCGGAGAAGACCGGCTATCCGGTCGAGATGGTCGAGCCGGGGATGGACCTGGAGGCCGATCTGGGGATCGACTCGATCAAGCGGGTGCAGATCCTCGGTGCGGTCGCCGAGCGGATCCCGGGCCTGCCGCCGGTGGGCCCCGAGCAGCTCGCCGAGCTGCGGTCGGTGGACGACATCGTCGGCGTGCTCGCGGGGGAGGCCGGCGCGGTCGTCGAGCCCGAGCGGGCTCCGGAGCCCGCCACCGACACCCGTCCGCACCGCTTCACGATCGACCTCGAGCCCCTGCCGCCGATCGACCGGGCGACCGCGACCTTCGCGGAGCAGCCGGTCGCCTGGCTCGTCGAGCGGAGCACCTCGGCCCCGGCCGCGCTCGTCGACGGGCTGCAGAGCCGCGGCTGGCGGGTCACGACCGACCGCCCCGAACGGATCGACGCGGTCCTGCTCCTGGCCGGTCCGCACGCCGAGGCCGAGCAGCTGCTCAGCGACGCGGTCCTCACCGCAGGCGCGTCGGTCACCGCACTGCGGCACACCGCCTCGACCTCGAGGGCCGCCTTCCTCACGGTCACCCGCATCGACGGCGGCCTCGGCCACCGCGGCACGGCCGAGCTGGGCCTCGCCCTGCAGGGCGGGCTCACCGGCCTGGCCAAGACCCTCGCCCGCGAGGCGCCGACCGTGTTCGCCCGCGCCCTGGACGTCGCGCCGGGGGTGGACGACACCGCGTTGGCCGACATCGTGCTCGCCGAGCTGCACGATCCCGACCTGGTCGCGGAGGTCGGCGTCGACGCCGACCGCGCCCGCTGGACCCCGGTCCGCACCGACCGCGGCCTCGCCGGCGCCGACCCGGTCGAGCCGGGGTCGACCGCCGACGACGTCGTGCTCGTCACCGGCGGCGGCCGCGGCGTGACCGCGACGTGCGTGATCGCCCTGGCCGAGCGCGTCCCGGCGGAGTTCCTGCTGCTGGGCCGGACCACCGGGGTCGACGAGCCGGAGCCCGGGTGGGCCGAGGGCGTCGCCGATGCGGACCTCAAGGCCGCGTTGATCACCGACCTGCGCAACGGGACCGGCGGCTTCGGGCCCAAGGAGGTCGAGCAGCAGGTCGCGGCGCTGAAGGCACGGCGCGAGATCCGGCAGACCGTGGACGCCGTCCGTGCGGCCGGGGCGCGGGTGCGGTACCTGAGCGCCGACGTCGTCGACAGCGAGGCGGTCCGCACCGCCCTGGGTGCGGACGCCGCCCGCGTGACCACGCTCGTCCACGGAGCCGGTGCGCTGGCCGACGCCGCCCTCACGGACAAGACCGCCGAGGCGGTCGCCAGGGTGGTCGGACCGAAGATCGGTGGCCTGCGCGCGGTGCTCGCGGCGGTGGAGACCTCGCCGCGGGTCGTGGTCTTCGGTTCGGTCGCCGGTGTCCTCGGCAACCCGGGCCAGGCCGACTACGCCGCGGCCAACGAGGCCCTCGACCGGGCCGCCGCCACCCTGGACGGCACCGCGCTCCACTGGGGAGCGTGGGACGGCGGCATGGTCACCCCGGAGCTGAAGGAGCTGTTCGTGGCCCGCGGGGTCGCCCTGCTGGCCCCGGAGACCGGCGC
>NZ_JACBXB010000567.1 GCF_013870575.1 Pseudonocardia pini | reverse complement strand
CAGCAGCGCCTGCTGCGCCAGCAGCCCCACACCGCGGCGGTGCGGCGGGACGAACACCCCCGCCGCGACGTCCGTGACCACGCGGTCGCCGACCCGGACGTGGCCCGAGTCCGGTCGCAGCAGCCCGGACAGCACCCCCAGCAGGGTCGACTTGCCCGCCCCGTTCGGCCCGAGGACGGCCAGGACCTCGCCCGCCTCGGCCGCCACCGCCACGTCGAGCGCGAAGCTCCCGCGATCGAGCCGGACGGCCAGGTCGAGGCTCACAGGACACCCTGCGAGCCGCGCGGGCGCCCCAGCACGATCACGACGACCGCCACCACCACGAGCAGCAGCGACAGGGCCACGGCGCCGTCGACGTCGGTCTCCCGCTCCAGGTAGACGAGCAGCGGCAGGGTCCGCGTCGTGCCCTGCAGGCTGCCCGCGAACGCGATCGTGGCGCCGAACTCGCCCATGCAGCGGGCGAACGCGAGGACGGCACCGGAGAGCAGCCCGGGCAGCACGAGCGGGATCGTGACGCGGCGGAAGGCGAGCGACGGGGAGGCCCCGAGGGTGGCCGCCACGGACTCGTAGCGCCGCCCCGCCGTGCGCAGCGCCCCCTCCAGCGACACGACGAGGAACGGCAGCGCCACGAACGTCTGGGCCAGCACGACCGCCGCCGTGGTGAACGGGATGGTGACGCCGAACGCGAGATCCAGCCCGCGCCCGACCAACCCCGTGCGCCCCAGCAGGAACAGCAACGCCAACCCGCCGACGACGGGCGGCAGCACCAGCGGCAGCAGCACGACCGACCGGATCGTGCGCAGCCCGGGCAGCCGGGACCGGGCGAGCACGACGGCGAGGGGGCCGCCGAGCACGATGCAGAGCAGCGTCGAGATCGCGGCGGTCTCCAGGGACAGCCGCAGGGCGGACAGCGCGGCCTCGGAGAGCAGCAGCTCGGGCATCCGCGCCCACGAGGCCCGCTGGACCAGCCCGAGCACGGGCAGCACGATCAGCAGGAACGCGATGCCGGCGGGGATCCAGACGAACCACGGGAGCCCGACCGTCTCCTCGTGACGGTCGGGCCTGCGCGGGCGGGTCGGGGTGGTCAGGGCCGACCGAAGCCCTGCGCGCCCAGCACGGACGCGCCGTCCCGGCCCTCGACGAGCTGCACCCACCGCAGGGCGAGCTCGGCCTGCGGGGCGTCCTTCACGACGGCGATCGGGTAGTTGGTCTCGGCCGCGGCGGACTCGGGGAAGCTCACGCCCTGGACCTGTCCCTTCGAGGCGTTGACGTCCGTGACGTAGACCAGCCCCGCGTCCGCGTTGCCACTGGAGACCTTGGAGAGCACCGACTTCACGTCCGGCTCCTCCGAGACCGCCGGGATGTCCACCCCGGTGGACTGCTCGATCTTGGCCGCGGCCGACCCGCACGGCACCTGCGGGGCGCAGAGGACGGTCTTCAGCTCCGGCTCGGCCAGGTCGGCGAAGGCGGTGATCGCCTTCGGGTTGCCCGGCGCGGTGGCGATCTGCAGGACGTTCGTGGCGAAGACCGTGGGGGCCGCCGCGGTGAGCTGCGCGTCCGTCACCGTCTTCATCGTGGCGTCGCTGGCCGCGGCGAACACGTCCGCCGGGGCGCCGTTGACGATCTGCTGCGCCAGGTCGGACGAGCCGCCGTAGTTGAGGACGACGTCCACGCCGGGGTTCTGCTGCTCGAAGGTCCTCTCGAGCGCGGTGAAGGACTCGGTGAGCGAGGCGGCGGCGAACACCGTCAGCGTCCGCTGCTCGCTGGCCCCTCCCGTGCTGGGGGCCTGCGACGGCGAGCTGCACGCCGCCAGGACGGCGGCCACACCTGCGACTCCGCAGGCCAGCAGACGCTTCATGGACTTCCTCCGGGGATCTCCACCACGACGTTCGTGGACTTGATGACGGCCACCGCCAGCGAGCCCGGCTCCAGGCCGAGGTCGCGGACCGCCTCGCTGCTCATCAGCGACACGACCCGGTGGGGGCCGCACTGCATCTCGACCTGGGCCATGACCCGGTCCGTGACGACGCCCGTCACGAGCCCGACGAGCCGGTTGCGGGCCGAACGCCGCACACCGGACGGGTCCGGGGGCGCGTAGGCGTGCTCGCGCGCGAACTCCGCCAGCACGGCGCCGTCGACGACCTTGCGGTTCGCGGCGTCCGCACCCACCGGCAAGGTGCCCGCGTCGACCCAGCGTCGAACGGTGTCGTCGCTGACGCCGAGCAGGCGAGCTGCCTCTGCGATCCGGAATTGCGGCACGGCGCGGATCCTATGTCCGCGTATGCGCACCTCGCCAGTCCGACATCACACCGAGACCCTTTGTTTAATGCAGCTGCATTGTGGTGTCATGTCGGCGTGGACTTCGAACCCAGCGCCGTCGCTGCCGACTACACCAAGCGCATGCGCGCCTTCCTCGACGAGGAGGTGCTGCCCGCCGAACCCGTCTACGACGCCTGGCGCGCCGAGCGCCGGGGCACGCCGAACGAGTGGGACCTGCCGCCCGTCGTCGACGAGCTGAAGGCCAAGGCCCGCGAGCGGGGCCTGTGGAACCTGTTCCTGCCCTCGCTCTCCGGGCTGTCCAACCTGGAGTACGCGGCCGTCGCCGAGGTGTCCGGCTGGTCACCGGTCATGGCCCCCGAGGCGATCAACTGCCAGGCCCCGGACACCGGGAACATGGAGACGCTGCACCTGTTCGGCACGCCCGAGCAGAAGGAGCAGTGGCTGAACCCGCTGCTGGAGGGCGAGATCCGCTCCGCCTTCGCGATGACCGAGCCGCAGGTCGCCTCGTCCGACGCCACGAACGTCGAGTGCACGATCACCCGCGACGGGGACGAGTACGTCATCAACGGCCGCAAGTGGTGGATCTCCGGCGCCGCGGACGAGCGCTGCAAGATCTTCATCGTCATGGGCAAGACCGACCTCGAGGCGGCGCGGCACCGCCAGCAGTCGATGGTCCTGGTCCCCCGCGACACCCCCGGCCTGGAGATCACCCGGCACCTGCCGACCTTCGGCTACCAGGACCAGCACGGGCACTCCGAGCTGACGCTGACCGACGTCCGGGTCCCCGTCTCGAACCTCCTCGGCGAGGAGGGCGGCGGGTTCGCCATCTCCCAGGCCCGCCTCGGCCCCGGCCGCATCCACCACTGCATGCGGCTGATCGGGATGGCGGAGCGCTCCGTCGAGCTGATGGTCCGCCGCGCGCAGGACCGCGTCGCGTTCGGCAAGCCGTTGGCCGAGCAGGGCGTGGTCCGTGAGCAGATCGCGCTGTCCCGCATGGAGATCGAGCAGTCCCGACTGCTCGTGCTCAAGACGGCGTGGCTGATCGACAAGTTCGGCGCGAAGGGGGCGGCGAGCGAGATCGCGTCGATCAAGGTCGTGGTGCCGCGGATGGCGTGCACGGTGATCGACCGGGCCATGCAGGTGCACGGCGGCGCGGCGATGAGCGACGACACCCCGCTCGCCTACTTCTACACCTGGGCCCGCGCGCTGCGGTTCGCCGACGGCCCGGACGAGGTGCACATCCGCTCGGTGGCCCGCCAGGAGCTCGGCAGGCACTAGCGTGGGCCGGCCGCGCTGGGCGCACGTTTCGTGCTCTCAGCGCGGCAAGATCACCGCTTGCGTGCTCTCAGCGCTGTCGCCACCGCGCTGAGAGCACGTTTCGTGCACTCAGCCGAGCGCTACCGGCACCACCCCGAGACCACGACACTGTGCCGATGGACCCGTTCGCCGACGCCCTGCACCGCG
>NZ_JACBXB010000566.1 GCF_013870575.1 Pseudonocardia pini | reverse complement strand
CAGCCCGACCAGCACCTGCCGGTCGCCCTGGTAGGCCTCGCGGCTGTGCGCGTTCCGGACGTTGTCGACGAGCAACAGGTCCCCCGCCTGCCACGGTTCGCGCAGGGTGTGGGCGGTGTAGACGTCGTTGATCAGCGCGACCACCTCCGGACCGATCGGGTCGCCGTTGCCGAACCTGGTGGTGAACGGCAGGCCGTCGGGCCCGTAGCTGTCGACGAGGAACTCGCGGACGTCCGGGTCGAGCGTGAACTCGTTGAGGAAGGCGATCTGGTTGAACCAGCAGCGCACCCCGGTCACCGGGTGCCGGACGACGGCGAGTCGGCGCTGCCGCGTCGTGAGGCCGCCGTCGGGGGTCCATCCGAACTCGATCGCGTTGCCGCGGCAGTAGGCCTCGACGGTGGCGCGGTCGTCCGTGCCGAACGCGTCGGGCCAGGAGGCGCCGATCTCGTCGTTGTAGGTGCGGGTGAGCATCCAGCCCTCTCGCTCGAGACGGGCGACGAGGTCGGCGGGCAGCGCCTCGACCACCGCGGCGGCATCGGCCACCGTGGTGGCGCCACCGGCCGCGGGCGGGTCGATGCAGGCGAACAGCAGCAGGCCCGGGAACTCGAGCGTGTAGCTCAGCTCGTGGTGCATGCACATCTGTTGGTTGGCGGGCCAGGCGGTCGACGAGTGCACGCCGTCGCCGAGGTGCCGCCGGGGGGCGAAGGCCTCGCGCTCGCCGAGCAGCGAGTCCGTGAGCCCGCCGAACACGGCGGCCGTGGCCGCCCGGTCCTGCAGGCCGAGGCCGCGCACGAACAGGTGTCCGTACTGCGTCACGAGGCTCCGGACGGTGTCACGGTTCTCGGCGGCCCAGGCGGCGGGGCCGTGCGGTGCGGCGGTGGTCAGGACGACGGGTCCGCCGGGACGCTGGGTGAGGTCCAGGGCGGGTGCGGGCTGGGTCATGTCGGTGTCCTTCCTGAAGGTGTGCTCGCGGACGGTGGGTGCTGCTCAGACAGACGGCGCGCGGACCGCGTCGAGGACGGCGGCGGCCGCCTCGTGGGGTCTGGTCCGGAGGAAGTGGTGCCCGCCCCCGTCGAGCTCTCGGGTCTGCACCGCACCGGCGAGGAGCTCCCAGTCCCGGCTCCGGGCCGGGTCGGCGGTGCTCGGGTCGTCGGCGGCGCGGACGACCAGGACGTGCGCGGTGACCTCGGTCCCGGACTCGGCGGCGTCCGCCAGGTAGCGGTGCGCCTCGATGCAGTCGTGGCGGTACGCCGCCGCGACCCGCCCGGCCCCCTCCGGATCGAGCCCGCCGAGCTCCGGGTGCAGGCCCGTCTCGCGCAGGCGGTCGACCAGCGCGGCGTCCGAGCGGCCGGACAGCTCGACGATCTCGTTCCGCCGTGTCACGGGGTCGCCGAGCTGTTGCGAGGACACGACGACCAGCTCGACGCGGATGCCCCGCTCCTCCAGCGCCCGCGCTGCGGCGACGGCGAACGCGGCGCCCGCGGAGTGCCCCCACAGCAGCACGCGGGTGAGGTGCCTGCCCGCGATCTCCGCGCAGACGCGGTCGACGATCTCGGCGAGCGGTGCCGGCCGCTCCGTGGCGGAGGGGTCGTGGCCGGGCGGTTCGACGCCGTACACGGTGAGCCCGGTCAGCCCCGACAGCCCCGACAGCCCCGACAGCCCCGACAGCCCCGACAGCTCGGTGGCCACCGACCGGAAGTTGACGGCGTTCCCCCCGGCGGGCGGGAAGCAGACCAGCGCCCGCCCCGGGTCGGCTCCGCCGGCGAGCGTGGTCAACAGCTCGGGTCGCGCTGCGGGATGTCCCGGGCCGGCGACGTCGGCGGGCGCGTCGAGGAGGGTGGCCAGGTCGGCGAGCACCGGGTTGCGGGTGATGTCCTTGAGCGACACCGCCCGGTCCAGCGCCACCGCGAGCTTGACCGCCGAGAGCGACGAGCCGCCCCGGTCGAAGAAGTGGTCGTGTCGGCCGACGTCCGCCTCCGGCACCCCGAGGATCTTCGCGAACGCGGCGGCGAGCCGGTGCTCGGCGGGGGTCGCGGGAGGCTCGTGCCCGGCCGCCGCGGGCTCCTGGCCCAACTCGGCGGCGAGCGCCGTCAGCGCCTTCGTGTCGATCTTGCCGTTGGCGGTCAGCGGCAGCCGCTCCCGACGATGGAACGCGGCGGGCACCATGTACCCGGGAAGCGTGCGGGCCAGGCCGTCCCGCAGCAGGTCGACGGGCAGGTCGTCGGCCGCGGTGTAGAAGCCGACGAGCTGAGCGCCCGCGCCGGGTCGCTCGGCCACGACGACGGCGCCGGTGCGCACCCCGGGAACGCCCTGCAGCGCGTTCTCGATCTCGCCGATCTCGATCCGGAAGCCGCGGATCTTCACCTGGCTGTCCCGGCGGCCGAGGAACTCGAGTGTGCCCTCGGGGGTCCAGCGGCCGTAGTCACCGCCGCGGTAGAGCCGCTCTCCGGGCACGTGCGGGTCGGTCAGGTAGACCGCACGCGTGCGGTCCGGGTCGTTGACGTAGCCCCGGCCCACGCAGACCCCGGCGAAGCAGATCAGGCCGGGGGCGCCGAGCGGGACGGGCTCGAGGTTCTCGTCGGTGACGTAGACACGCACGTTGCGCACCGCCGGACCGAGCACGACCTTGGCCGGGGCGGACCGCATGACCTCGTGGTTGGTGTCGTCGGAGGTCTCGGTCAGGCCGTAGGCGTTGACCAGCGACACGCCCTGTACCTGCCCGAAGAACCGCTGGGCGAGCTCGGTCCGCAGCGCCTCGCCGGTCGCCGAGACGCACCGGAGGTCGGGTAGCTCCCGGCCGGTGCGCTCCAGGTAGGACAGCACGACCTCGAGGTAGGACGGCACGACCTGCAGGACCGCGACCCGCTCGCCGACGACGGTGTCCACGAACCGCTCGACGTCGAGGATCGAGTCCTGGTCCACCACGACGGTCCGGCCGCCGACCAGCAGCGCCGACAGCAGCTGCCAGAGCGAGATGTCGAAGCACTGCGGGGCGATCTCGGCGACCACCGCACCCTCGGCGATCTCCAGGTCCTCGATCTTGGCGAGGAGGTGGTTGAGCATCCCCGCGTGCTCGCACATCGCTCCCTTGGGCTCACCGGTGGAGCCCGAGGTGAAGTAGACGTACGCCGCCTGGTCGGGCCCGACCTCGACGCCGAGGTCGCTGCCGTCGCCCTGCTCCGCCAGCGCGTCGGCGAGGGTCAGCACGGAGACCTCGGGCATCGTGTCGAGCGCGCGGGCCAGGGTCTCCGTGCTGCCCGGTTCGGCGACGACGAGCGTGGCGTCCCCGCGCGTCAGCGTCGTCCGGATGCGCTCGGCCGGGAAGTGCGGCTCGATCGGCAGGTACACCCCACCCGCCTTGAACACGGCCAGGACGGCGACCATCCAGTCGAGGTCGCGCTCCATGACCACGCCGACGGCTCCCTCCCGCTCCAGCCCGCGGGCCCGGAGCGCGCGGGCGAGGCGGTTGGCCCGGTCGTTCAGCTCGGCGTAGGTCCAGCGCACCTCGCCCTGCACGGCGGCGACCGCGTCGGGGTGCCTGCGGACGCGCTCCTCGACGAGCTCGTGGAACCGCCGGTCGGGCAGCGGGCGCTCGGGCCCGGCCAGGCCCACGAGCTGGAAGGCGCGCTCCTCGTCGGAGAGCAGCGTGGTCGTGGTGTGGTCCGTGGCTGGATCGGCGCCGAGCTGCGCGAGCGCTGCGAGGTGGTAGCCCGCGATCCGGGAACCGGCGGCGGCGTCGAGGACCTCCGT
>NZ_JACBXB010000565.1 GCF_013870575.1 Pseudonocardia pini | reverse complement strand
TCGTCGTCACCTTCCGGGTGCTCGACGAGAAGGGCCGCGAGATCGGCCGGGGGACGGCCGCACCACGGCGGGCGCGGCGGTGATGACGGCCTCCGGGGTCCGCACCAGCGGTACCGGGTCGGCCGCGGCACCGAGCTCGGCGAGGACGGCCTGCTGCGCCGGGCCGGTCGCCTTGGCGCGCAGGTCCTCCATCACCCGGCTGATCCGCGCGCCCTCGTTGGCGATCCAGTCGTCCGGGCCGCCCGCGGGGTCGCGGACGCCCGAGTGGTGCAGCGCGACGACCTCCCACTGGTCGTTGAACACCGGGGAGCCGGAGTTGCCCGGCTGGGTGTCGGTTCTGTAGTGCAGGAAGTCCGGCAGCTGGTTGACCAGCTGGTTCTCCCGGATCGCGATCTCCTTCGGGCGCCCGTCCGGATGCCCGACGACGTTCACCGGCTCGCCCGTGACGATCTTGCCCTGCTGGGCGATGAGGACGTTCCAGCCGTACAGGGCTCCCGCGGCACGGCCCTCCCCGTCCGGCCGCACCGCGACGAGCGTGTAGTCCAGGCCCTCGTCGGTCAGGAAGAGCGTCGCCGGGTCCAGCTCGAACCGGACGACCGGCTTGGCCAGGCCGTCCGGCCCGTCCTCGAAGTCGAACTCCAGCAGCGACCCGCTCGCCGTCGCGACGTCGGGCAGGACGTGGTTGTTCGTGAGGACGAGCCTGCGCCCCACCAGGAACGCCGTGCCGAAACCCGCCGTGGCGCGGCCCTGCCGGATCATCACCCGGGCCACCGCGCGGGCGGCGTCCGCGCCCCGGCCGAGGAAGTTGACCTTCTGCAGGTCGGCGGACTCGATGATCCGCTCCAGCGCCCGGCCGTCCGAGGGCTGTTCCATCGCCCGCACCAGGGCGTCCGGGTCCACCTCGCCGAGCCGCACGAGGCGCCTGGCCCGCGCCACCAGCTGCTCCCGGGTGTCCGCGACGACGGTGTGCCCCGCCTCCCGCGCCCGCTTGAAGTCCTTGCGCTGCTTGGCCGTGGCCTTGAACCGCTCCCAGGCCAGCCGCTCCTGGTCCGCCTGGTTCACGTCAGCACCCCGGCGAAACGGAGGAAGTCGGCGATGGAGCGGATGGGTGCCCCACTGAGCAGGGTGACGCCCTCGGCCGGGCTCCAGGAGGTGTCCTGCAGGTACGACGAGGGATCGGCCCGGAGCTGCCCGATCAGGGTGGCGGCGACGATCGTGCTGCCGACCTGGCCGAGGGACTCCCCGCCGCGCTGGACCTCCGCCTCCTTGAGCACGTAGTACCAGAGCGGGGTGGCCTGCAGGAACCCACCGGCGACGAGCGCCTGGTGCAGGTCGCCGGGGCCGTCGAGCTCGGCCTCGGTCAGCGGCGTGGCGCCGAGGCGGCGGGCGACGGCCTGGCCGGTGGGCAGCGCCAACCGGAAGCCGCGCAGCAGGTTCCGGCGCGCGAGGTGCTTGAGCATGACGTTCACCGGGAGGGTGGGGTCGCCGTCGTTGCCCTCCTTGGTGAGTTCGCCCAGCGGCATCGCGAGGTGAGTGTCGATCTTGCGGGCGAACCGGTTGCGGTCGACGGTCTCGCCCTTCTCGACCATGCGGTCCCACTCGGCGGGCCAGTTGGAGGGGAGGGCGACGAGCGGACCGACGAAGCCGCCGCCGCCGGTGAACCGGAACATCTGGTCGAAGGTCGCCGCGGCGGGCTGGGGCCCGCCGGGCAACCCGAAGAACCTGTTCCAGTCGTAGGCGGCGCGCACCATGCTGTGTCCGAAGCGGAAGGCCGCCACCGAGAACTCCAGCGGCATGTAGGTGCCGCGACCCTCCAGGTCCAGCAGGTCCGAGTCGTCGCTGAGCACCGCGTCGACGATGCCCGGCGCGGTGATGGTTCGCAGGTAGTCGTGCACGGTGACCCACTGGTAGGCCCACCGGGTCAGCTCGCGGGCGCGGAGGAACACCTCGACGTCGCTCTCCAGCGCGGGCTCGTTCGCCCGGACCCAGTTGACGGCGTTGTTGTGGAACCGGAGGAACGCCACGTGGATCTGCGCGACGATCAGGTTCTCGTCGTTGCGGCCGTCGCCGATCTGCGCGACCCGCTTCTCGCCGTCGGTGCTGCCCGTGCCACGCCGGGGCAGGTCGCGGTCATCGTCCCCCGGCACGAAGTCGGGGATGGTCACGATCTTCCCCAGCTTCAGCTTGATCGGGTCGTCGGCCTGGTACGGCACGGGCTCGTCGTTCGCCGACCGCTTCGTGACGAACGGGCCGTCGCCGTAGACCGAGTCGAGGTTCAGCGAAGGGGCACGCAGGTTCTCCAGCCGCGCCACGACCTGGTCGGGGTGCAGCGGCAGTAGGGGGTCGGCCGTGATGCCGACCGTGGTGTCTCGGTCCGTGTTCGCGGTGATGTCGTGGTCGACGAACTGGCCCCAGTAGGTGTGGATCGGCGGGATCGTCGAGTTGGTCTCCGCCGGCTCGGCCTGCTCGATCATCGCCTCGCCGAGGGCGTTGAGCGCATCCACAGTGGCCTTCGCCTCGGCGACGGTCGAGCCGGCGAGGTGGGCGTCGGGGTAGGTGCCCTGCAACGAGGTGAACAGGTAGCCGAAGGGTGTGGTGCCCACCTCGCGGGCCCGGTCGACGGACTCCTGCACCACTCGGCTCAGCGCTTCCTCGGAACCGGGTTGGTCGAGCTGCTTGAGCGCTTCAGCGTTGTCGTCGACGAGCGCGTGCCCGCCGTGGGTGAGCTCGGTCAGGACGCGGCTGATGCGGCCTTCGGTGGTCGGGATCTGTCCCTCGGACATGGTGGGTGCCCCCTCGTCGTTCGAAGGCACCGAGCGTGACCGGCCGCACCTCCTCTCGGCTTCGGGTAACTCCCTAGATCTCGGGGTTCTCCCACCCACCTCTCCGCCGTCCGGACCAGCGATGATCCACCGGTCGGGGGTGGGACGGTCGACTCCCGACCGGTTCGCTCCCGAGTCCTGGATCAGGCGAGGGCGCGGGCGATCTCGGCGAGGGTCTCGGCGAAGCGGGGCTCGGCGCCCGCGGCCACGCCACCGGCCAGCACGACTCCGGCCACGCCGTCGAGCGCCAGGAGCTCGCGGCCGTACCGGACGGCGACCTCGACGCCTGCGGCCAGCGGATCGTCGGCCGCGAGGACCGTCTCGGTGTAGCCCGCGGGCAGGACGGCGGCGGCGAAGGAGTGCAGGAGCTCCGCCCCCTCCTTGTCGACGACGACGGGCACGCCGGGCAACACCGGCACCGGATGGGAGGTGGCAGCCACCTCGGCGGCAAACGCGGCGACCTCGGCCGCCTCCCCGCAGTACTGCAACATCGCGAACGCCGCGCCGGCCTTCGCCTTCTCGGACACCCGCTGTGCGCGCGACGCGACCGGTGGGGCGGCGGGCGACTCGGCGACCGAGACGAGCAGGCCGAGCTCGGCGGCGAGGGCGACCAGGCGGGTGGAGTCGAGGTCGAAGACCGGCATCGCGTCGGGCCTGCCGCCGCTCGCGGGGTGGTCGCCGGTCACACAGTGCACGGCGGCGACGCCGGCGTGGGCCAGCGCCGCCAGCTCCGACTCGAGGGCGACCCGGTTGCGGTCCCGGCAGTTCACCCCCGCCCACACGCGCAGGCCCTCGTCCTGGATCAGCCGGGCGCGGTAGGCGGGTGGGAACTGGACTCGGGAGGTGGCGGCGTCCCCGGCGAGGACGGCGTCGACGCTCCCGCGCAGGAGTGCGGCGCACTCGGTGATCGAACGGCCGTCGACGGGCG